>JBBSVF010000078.1:0-11289 GCA_038233745.1 Gemmatimonadales bacterium | reverse complement strand
TTAGAGCGTAGGGGCCACACCCGTTCCCATCCCGAACACGGTCGTTAAGCCCTACAGCGCCGATGGTACTCCGATCGAGAGATCGCGGGAGAGTAGGCCATCGCCGGCACCTCATCAACGCGGGGGCAGTCACTTCGGTGACCGCCCCCGTGTTGCGTTCCAGCCCCACCGTCCCTACGGGCTGTCAGCCGAGCGCTGACAGCCGAGCGCTCCTCAGCCCCGCACGAGTCCCTCCCGTCAAGCAGCCAAGCCCTCCGGCCCCTCTCTTGCCCATCCTCACTGGATGCGTCTCCCCGCCTCCACCATCGCCGCCGCCGCCACCGGCGTCGCCCTCCTCGTCCGCCACGACGTTCACGCCCGCGACGCCTCCGATCGCCTCGCCGCCGCCGCCCTCGAAACCCTGCTCAACGCCATCGCCGCCAACGATGCCGAAACCGGCGGGCACGTCCGCCGCGTCGCCACCTTCTCGCTCATCCTCGCCGACGCCGCCGACATCCCGGTGGAGCAGACGCACACCGTCGAGCGCGTCGCCCTGTTCCACGACATCGGCAAGATCCACGAAGCCGTCTACGACATCATTCACGATCCCAGCACCCTCACGCCCGCGGAACGCCGGCAGGTCGCAACCCATCCGCAGCGCGGCGCGGATGTACTGGAGCCCCTCCGCGGCTTCTATCCCGACGTTCCTGCCGGTGTCCTTGCCCACCACGAGCGCTGGGACGGGACAGGCTATCCCAAGGGGATCAGCGGCGCGCGCATTCCCATCGCGGCGCGCATCGTCGCCATTGCCGACACCTTCGACGCCGTCACGCACACCCGCCGCTACCGAAAGGGAAAATCGCTCGAATACGGGTGCCGCGTGATCGCGGAAGAGCGCGGAACACAGTTCGATCCCGATCTCGCCGATCTGTTCTGTCTGCCGCCGGTCTTCGACCGGATCGCCAAGGCCGCACGACAGCTCTCCAGGCCGATCAATCTCCGTCCGCCGCGCGCCAGCAGCAAGCGCCAGAGCAACGTGCCCGAGGTCAGCTTCCGCTGGCGTCCACGGCGCGCCTGAGCGCCCGGGCGGCCGTTGCAGGATCCGCATCGGCAAAGATTGCGCTGATCACCGCCACGCCGGCAGCACCAGCGCCGATCACCGCCGGTGTATTCCCCGGCGTCATGCCCCCGATCGCCACCGCGGGACGCGCGCAGCGTGCGGCCAGCCGCGCGAAGCCCTCCACGCCGATGGCGTCCCCGGCGTCGCCCTTGCTCCCGGTGCTGTGCACTGGCCCGATGCCCACATAATCAGCATCGCGGGACCGTGGAACCTCCGCCGCGTGGCCCACGCTCGCCCCGATGATGAATCCCGGCGGCACGATCCGCCGCGCCGCACTCGGCGACACATCATCCACCCCGAGATGCACCCCGTGTGCGCCGGCGGCAAGCGCCACGTCCAGGCGATCGTTCAGGAGGATCGGCGTGTGTGGCACCGCCGCAAGCAGTGCCCTCGTGACGTCGAGCAGTGCGCGCGCCTCCTCGCCCTTGAGCCGCACCTGGATCATCGTCGCGCCCCCGCGCACCGCCGATGCCACCCGATTTGTGAGCCCGTCAACACCGTCCCGCAGCGAATCGGTGATTGCGATGAGCCGCACCGCACGTGCGTCGAAGACCGGGACGAGCTGGGTGATCATCGGATGTCGATCAGCGGCGCGGCGCGGCCGCCTGCGTTCCGCCGGGGTTGGTCGTGCCCGGCAGCACGGCCGCTGGCGCGGCACGCCCCGTATCGCGCCGCACGACGGCCACGGAATCCCACTCGCGCCGTGCCGCGCGTACCGCCACACCGTGGGCCGCGAAATTGGTGGTGAAGGTGTGATGCCCGTCGGGATGCGCCACGAAGAAGAGATACGGCACATCCGCAGGAAACACCGCCGCGACGATCGAGGGCTTGCCGGGCGACGCAATCGGGCCCGGCGGCAGCCCCTTGTGGCGATACGTGTTGTACGGCGAGTCGATCTCGAGATCCTTGTACAGCACGCGGTTCACATGTCGCCCCAGGGCATACTGCACTGTGGGATCAGCCTGCAGCAGCATCCCCTGTCGCACGCGATTCATGTACACCGCAGCAATTACCGGACGCTCCTCGGGTAACTTCGCCTCCTTTTCCACGATCGCCGCCAGCGCCATGATATCGTTCCGGCTCAGTGCGCGACGCTGCAGGACGGAATCCCATGCAGGCTGCCACACCTGCAGATAGCGATCGACCATCAGCCGCACGGCGGCGCGCGGCGTGGTGGACTCCGGAAACACGTAGGTGTCGGGGAACAGGTACCCCTCCACCGTTGCGGTGGGAATGTCGAGCTCACGCAGCAGTGCCGTGTCCCGCACCGCCGCGGCCACCGAATCCGCTGGGGCGTGCAGCACGCGGGCAAGTTGCGGAACGATCTGGATCAGCCCCCATCCCTCGGGAATGGTGATGCGCTGCTCGATGCTCTTTCCCCCCTGCAGCACATCCAGCACCTCGTTCCACGAGAGCTTCGGACTGATGACGTACGATCCGGCCTTGATGGTGCGACCGCGCCCCTTCGCCATGGCGTATACGCGAAAGAGCGTCGCATTTCGCACAATCCCTCGGCTCCCCAGCGACTCGGCTGCCGTTGCCAGAGTGGCACCGCGCGGAATCACGACCCGCGCAGGCTCGGCGTTCACGTCGCGACAGGACACCAGCAGCACGAGCGCCATCGCAACCGCCACGCCACGCAACAGATGCTCAGCGCGCATCGTCCGCTCCACCCTCCCCGAGCGTTCCCTCATCCTGCGACACCGCTGGCAGACTGCTCATGCGCATCGCCTGCTGCAGCAGCACGGCCGCCGCCATCGCGTCGATGTCGCCCTTGCGATCCGCGGTTCGTCCCCCGGTCTCGCGCACGCCACGCAGCGCGGACGCCGTGGTGTAGCGTTCATCCACCAGCGCCACCGGAAGCTGCGTGCGTCGAGCAAGTTCCGCCGCCACGCGCCGGCACTCCATGGAGCGCGGCGTATCGTCGCCTTCACCATCGAGCGGCAATCCCATCACCACCGCACGCGCTTCGAGCGCCGCGGCGCGCCTCACCAGCTCGGCCACCGGCGCGCGCTTGCCTGGGCGACGCACGATCACACCCGCAGGAGTGGCGATGATGCCGGTGGGATCGCTCAGCGCCAGCCCGATGCGCCGTTCGCCCCAGTCGATCGCGAGCCACCGGCCTCGCGACGTGGGCATCTGTGGACCGGTCACCCTTCGCGCATCTGGACGAAGAACTCCTGATTGTTCTTCGAACGCGCCATCTGCTTCAGCAGAAACTCGATGGCGTCGGCTTCCGGCATGTCGGCAAGGAAGGTGCGAAGCAACGTCACGCGATTGAGTTCCTCGTTCGTGAAGAGCAGCTCCTCCTTGCGCGTCCCCGAGCGATTGATGTCGATCGCCGGATAGATGCGCCGCTCGGCGATCTCCCGCGCGAGGACGAGCTCCATGTTGCCGGTGCCCTTGAACTCCTCGAAGATCATGTCGTCCGCGCGCGACCCCGTTTCCACGAGCGCCGTGGCGATGATGGTGAGCGAGCCGCCGTGCGCCACATTGCGCGCCGCACCGAAGAACTTCTTGGGCCGCTCCATGGCCTTCGCGTCGAGCCCGCCACTCATGATCTTGCCGCCGGAGGGAATCACGGTGTTGTGCGCGCGTGCGAGACGCGTGATCGAGTCCAGGAGGATCACGACATCGCGCCCCGATTCCACCAGTCGCTTCGCCTTCTCGATGACCATGTCCGCCACCTGCACATGCCGAACGGCGTCTTCGTCGAAGGTGGAACTGATCACCTCTCCCTTCACATGCCGCTGCATGTCCGTTACTTCCTCGGGACGCTCGTCGATCAACAGCACGATGAGTGCAACTTCCGGATAATTCTCCGCGATGGCGTTCGCCAGCTTCTGCAGCAGGATCGTCTTGCCGGCGCGCGGCGGAGCGACGATGAGACCGCGTTGCCCCTTGCCGATCGGGGCGATGAGGTCCATCACGCGCATGCTGAGGTCGGAGTCCGCAGTTTCGAGCCGCAGGCGTCCGTCCGGATACCGCGGCATGAGATTGTCGAAGCCGATGCGGGACTTTGCCGCCTCGGGCGTCCCGCCATTGACCGCTTCCACCTTGAGCAAGGCGAGGTACCGCTCCCACTCCTTCGGCGGACGCACCTGGCCCCGCACGCTGTCGCCGGTTCTCAGTTCGAACCGCTTGATCTGCGAGGGCGAGACGTAAATGTCGTCAGGGCCATGGAGATAGTTCCAGTCCTGGCTGCGAAGGAATCCGTAGCCCTCAGGCAGCACCTCGAGCACGCCTTCGCCCACGAGCACGACATCCTGCTCCAGCAGCCGCTGTTCAATGCGAAAGATCAGCTGCTGCCGCTCCGGGTCCGCGCCAGCGTCCACGGCGAGTGACTCGGCCAGGTCCTGCAGCTCGGGAAGCGACTGCCGCTTCAGCTCTGCAATGTTCACGGGCGTAATACGGTGGTTGCCGGCACGAGGGTCACGATCAGCTAGAAGACGAGGTAGCGTAGCGGATGCTTCTTGATGTCGGCAAACAGAAGACTCATCTGCCGCTGCGCTTCGGCCACTCCATTCATCAGCGCGCTGTCGGCCATGGCGCGACCCACCGTTCCGTCGGGTGACGTGAACAGCGCCTGCACGATGGAGAGCTCGTTCCGGATGTCAGCCACCTCGCCCATCAGCGTGCTGTCACGCCGGAACCTGCCGAAGGAGCTGTTCGGGCTCGCGAGGAGCAGCTTGACGCTGTCCGCCCGCGCCATCACTCGCGAGGCGCGCGCCGAAAGGCCGCCACGCATGATCAGCGCAGCGCTGCCGTGTCCATTGGAAACGGTGTTCATCAGCCGCGATGCCTGAACGCGGGCCCGCGTGAGTTCACCGCCGCCAGGCGAACTCAAAAATGCGCCGACGGTACCGCCCGTGCCCTTCAACTGCGCGGTGAGCAGTTTCACATTGCTGATGATCTCGGGGAACTGCTTGCTCGCCCCAGCGAACTGCGAGGTGGCCTCTTCGATATCGCCCTGCGGTGTCGTTCGCAGAGTGTCGCCCGAGCGGATCACGGGGGTGCTGCGCGTGCCCGGCGAGACGTAGACCACCGGCGCCCCGATGAACGACCCACCTGCCTTCACCTGTCCCTCCGCATCTCGATGCATCGCGTTGCGGTAGCGTTCGAGAATGGTGAGCTCGATCAGCAACCGGCTATTGGTGTCACCCTGCGAGATGGGGCGGAATTCGATGTCCTTCACCTTGCCGATCTTCTGGCCGCTCAGCCACACCTCCGAGCCGATGGTGAGCCCGCGGGCCTCCCCGACGATCGCATACAGCGGGAAGGTGTCACCGTGCAGCACGCCGACCCGCGCAAAAGTCAGGACGAGAACGGCCACGATCGCGAGGATGATGCTCGCGAGGAGACCGCCACGAACGTCCAGCCAGGCGAGTCGACGTGCCATCTGTACGGGGGGGGTAGGTCGGGAGGGATGGGCGGGGGACCGGGGCCTGCAAGCGCAAGGCGTGGACCAATCCCCTCCCTTAATGAAAGCGCCGAGCGTCGCGTTGCGCTACCGCGATCATGGCGACCAGCTCGGCGTCAGTCATGATCCGCCATGACTCCGGAATGGGACTCACGAACCGGCGCTCCGCGAGCGAGCTGCAGCAGAGCCAGTTTACACGTCGCGACTCCATCTCCGCGTCCCACCCGAGGCCCTCGTGTACGACATAGAGGTGCCACGCGTGCCCGTCCGGGTCGAAGACCGTGCGGCTGACAACCTCGTCCGTCTTCTCGTTCACTTCAGGCAGGCGGAACGCCAAGCAACCCCGTCACCAGTGGGGCGAAAGACCTCGTCTGAATGGAAAACGGCGGGTTTCCCCGCCAGGCAGGACCTCATCGCGAGTTCGTACGGAGGGATGGGAGTCGGTACAAATTCCCGCAAGCCTGGGAAAAAGCAAGAATTGAAGCCCGACGCCGTCACAATGAATCGTTACGATGGTCAGGAATGTGCGAAAGCCCCGAGCGTCGGAACAACGTCGGGGCCTCGAATACTGATGCGCGCGGCAGGAGTCGAACCTGCGACCTCTTCCTTCGGAGGGAAGCGCTCTATCCAGCTGAGCTACGCACGCAGAACTCGTGGTGAGCCCTCAAGTATAATCCGGAGGCCGCCCACAGGGCAACGACGCTCCGGTATCTCGATTCTCCGCGCACTCTACCGTAACTTCGCCACCATGAATCGCTTCCGACTGCTCGCGCTCGGTGCCCTCGCACTCGCACCCCTCAGTGCTCCGCTCTCCGCCCAGACTCCGCGTCCGCGAGTCCTGGTCGTCGGCACGGGCGGCACGATCGGCTCCAGCGGCGGCTACTGGGTGGGGAACAACACTCGCGTCCCCATCGACCAGGTTGTCCGCGTGAGTGGAATCGACAGCGTCGCCCGCATCGAGTCCGAGCAATACCTCAATGTCGGGTCCACGTCCATCGGTCCCGACCGCTGGCTCGCCCTCTCTCGCCATATCGCCAGCCGCCTCTCGGCCGACACCGGACTGGCCGGCGTGGTCGTCACGCACGGCACGGACACGATGGAGGAAACCGCGTACTTCCTGGACCTCACACTGCCAGCGGGCCGGCCGGTGATCGTCACCGGCTCCATGCGCCCGTCCGACATGGCGGGCGCCGACGGTCCGGCCAACCTCACCGCCTCCATGCGACTCGCCACCACTCCCTCCGCACGAAATCGCGGAGTGATGGTGGTCATGGACGACCGCGCGCATGCTGCCAGGCGCGTGACCAAGACCAATACCACACGCGTCGAGACCTTCGAGTCGCCCGAGTATGGACCCTTGGCCATCCTCGATCCCGAGGCAATCAGCTTTCACCAGCCCGCGGATCGGCACGGCACCACCTTTGATCTCAGTGGCATCACGCAGCTTCCGCGGGTCGACATCATCTACGTCTACCCTGGGGCAGACAGCGTGCTGATCGACGCCGCCGTCGCGGCAGGGGCGAAGGGTCTCGTGGTGGCTGGAGCTGGACGCGGCGGCTACACCGGCGAACAGGGGCGCGCCCTCGCACGCGCCATGGCGCAGGGCGTTACCGTGGTGGTTTCCTCACGCACCGGCTCCGGCAGCGTGCCTGTCGGTACGGGCTCCGGGCGCCAATTCGGCGCCGGCGACCTCAACCCCCAGAAAGCGCGGGTGCTCCTGATGCTCGCACTCTCCCGCACGCAGCAGCCCGACGAGCTGCGCGCCATCTTCTCGGCCGCACGATGAGTACATCGCTCGTGACACTCGTTCCCGCCCTGCAGAGTCTTCCGCCGTACGTCTTCGCGGCCCTCGATGATCTGAAGGCCGCGGCGCGCGCTGGCGGCGCTACGCTCGTGGATCTCGGCATCGGCAGCCCCGATCTTCCCATGGCGGCCGGCATCGTCGACGAACTGTCGCGTGCCGCGCATGCGCCGGGCGCCGGAGGCTATCCTCCCTTCCGGGGAGTCCCTCGCTATCTCGACGCCATTGCCGGCTTCATGGCCGATCGGTTCGGCGTAACGGTCAGTCCTCTGGAGCAGTGTCTCGCACTCAGCGGTGCCAAGGAGGGCATCGCCCAGTTGCTGATGGCCACCTGCGGACCGGGCGACGTCGTGCTCATTCCCGACATCTACTATCCGGTGTACGCACGCTCGGCGTGGCTGGGAGGCGCGGAAGTCCGGTGGATGCCCGTGCGCGCGGATCGCAATTTCGTTGTGGACTTCGACGCAATACCCGAGGATGATGCGCGGCGTGCCCGCGTGCTCATCGTGAACTATCCCAACAACCCCACCGGCGCTCGGGTAGATCTCGAGTTCTATCAACGCGCTGTGGAGTTTGCACGGCGAAACAATATGTTGCTCGTGAGTGATGTCGCGTACAGCGAGCTCACCTTCGAGGGTGAGCCGGCGCCGAGTGCGCTGCAGGCCGATCCCGCGTGCGAGGTGACGGTGGAGTTTCACTCGTGCAGCAAGACCTTCAGCATGGCGGGGCTGCGGATCGGGTTCGTGACGGGTAATCGTGAGGCGATCGACGCGATTGCCGCGTACCGGACGAATGTGGGATACGGCACGCCAACGGCAGTGCAGCAAGCGGCCGGATACGCCCTCGAGCATCACCGTGATCTCGTGCCTCCGAAGGTCGCCGCCTATCGCAAGCGGCGCGATGCGATGGTCGCCGCCTTCTCGGCCGCAGGTTGGGAGGTGCAGGTGCCCACGGCCACGATGTATCTCTGGCTCCCTGTGCCCGAAGGAATAGACGACTGGCGCTGGGTGCAGACCCTCATCGACGAGGACGGCATCGTGGTGACGCCCGGTGTGGCGTTTGGTGAGGGCGGAGCGGGCTGGTTCCGCATCTCGCTCGTGCGAGACACCGAGACCCTTGCGAGGGCGGCAACGCAGATCGCACGGCGGCGTGCACAGCTTCTCGGCGCCCTGTCGCCCTGAGCGCAGCGAAGGGCCTGCAGCTTTGTCGCCCGGAGCATGTTGTCGCCCTGAGCGCAGCGAAGGGCCTGCAGTTTGTCGCCCAGAGAATGTCGTCGCCCTGAGCGCAGCGAAGGGCCTGCAGTTCGATCGAGCACTCAGCCCACATCGCCGACTCTGGCGTGGATTTCGCCACGCTCTTCCGCATTCCCCAAACAGCGGAGACTCCAGTGCGCCGAAAACTCATCAGTGTAGTTGCGATAGCCGGCATCTCCGGCTGCTCGATGTTCATGGGACATGGCGACACCGACATGCGTGCGATGCTCATGGACACCAGCGGACGTTCAGTTGGCACCGTGACCTTCCGCGAGAGCAGCAACGATCGGATCGTGCTCGATTACGATCTCCACGACATGCCCGCCGGCATGCACGGGATCCATGTGCACACCACCGGCAGTTGCGCGTCGGGATCCGACGCATTCAGCGGAGCGGGCGGACATCTCAATCCCATGTCGAAGGAACATGGGCTGAGCAATCCCGCGGGTCCGCATGCCGGTGACATGTCCAACATCTCCGTTGGCATGGACGGAACGGCCAAGGGGACGCTCGACACCCAACTCACCGAGAGCATGACGGGTGCGGTGATGGACGCGGATGGCGCGGCGGTGGTGGTGCACGCGGGGATGGATGATCAGCGCACGAATCCGTCGGGGAGCTCGGGGGCGCGGATTTCGTGCGGGGTGATGACGCGGTAGGGGGTCGTTCCGGGCACTGGAGACATGACGACAAATGCGCGCGACTCGTGAGTAGCGCACATTTGTCGCAGTTGCGGATCGTGAATGCGGGAGGGAGTGTTTTGTCTCACGCGCAGCGCCAGTTGTTTTGGCGATCGATGTGGAACGCCGCCCCTGCTTTGGTACTCCAACCGATGCCATTGCACCAGGGGCACTGGCCGCGTCCAACACCGTGATTGAAAGCCCACACCGTCGCGTGTCACGCTCCCATCCGCATATCGCCGCGTGGGGCGTGTCCGGCAATCCCGCGGCGGTTCAAATGGAACGCGGCCGTCCCGCGCGGACGGCCGCCTTCTGTCGTTGCTGATCGAACGTTTCTCGCTCCCCATTACGATGGGTGATTCGCGACGCTCTGAAGTCCTGCTATTTCCCGATCCTAATCGTCACGAGGATGGACGGTACGCTTCCAAACCGGCGTACGGCGACGCGAGAAGCGGTTCGCAAAGACGTGAGTATTGTCGCAGAAGATCCCTTCCGAATCTTGTTCTTGGCGGACTCACTTGCGGTGGAAGGTACGGAAAGTTGCGCTCTCATTGGAATGATCGACAGATCTGACTCGTCCAGTCGTGCTAATGCGAGGTCAATGTCGTCGGCAGTGGCACGATGAACCGCCCCGGGATTGCCGGAGACTCCCAATCGTGAGAGGATGGGAGTATGACAATATCGAGGCGGTTCTCACCTGAGGTGCGGGAGCGGGCGGTCCGGCTGGTCCGTGAGCATCGGAGCGACTATGAGACGCAGTGGGGGGCAATCACGTCGATTGCCAGCAAGATCGGCTGTGCGGGGGAGACGTTGCGCTTGTGGGTTCGACAGGCCGAACGCGATGGCGGCCAGCGGCCGGGCCTCACGACGGACGAGCAGCAGAGACTGAAGGTGCTGGAGCGGGAGAATCGCGAGCTGCGGCGCGCGAACGAGATCCTGCGGAAGGCGTCTGCGTATTTCGCCCAGGCGGAGCTCGACCGCCGCGGGACGTGATGGTGGCGTTCATCGATGCCCATCGCACGACATATGGAGTCGAGCCAATCTGTGCGGTCCTGCCGATTGCTCCATCGACCTACTACGAGGCGAAGCGCTGCGAAGCGGATCCACAGCGGCGTTCGTCACGGGCGCAGCGCGACGAACGCCTCCGCGAGGACGTGGATCGGGTGTGGCAGGCGAATCGTCGCGTGTACGGCGCACGGAAGGTGTGGAAGCAGTTGGCACGCGAAGGCATCGTGGTGGCGCGGTGTACGGTGGAGCGCCTGATGCGCGCGGAGGGCTTGGCTGGGGTCGTCCGCGGGCGGCGCGTGCGCACCACGATCGCGGAGGATGCGGCCGACCGTCCGCGTGATCTCGTCGACCGCGTGTTCGAGGCGACCCGTCCGAATCAACTCTGGGTCGCGGACTTCACGTACGTGGCCACGTGGCGCGGCATGGTGTACGTCGCGTTTGTAATCGACGTGTTCTCCCGGCGGATCGTCGGCTGGCGGGCGAGTGCGTCGATGCGGACGGACCTCGCGCTGGATGCGCTCGAGCAGGCGGTGTACGATCGGGAGACCGACGCGGGACTCGTTCACCACAGCGACCGTGGGTCGCAATATTTATCCATTCGCTACACCGAGCGCTTGGCTGCTGCCGGTATCGAAGCGTCAGTCGGGAGCCGTGGCGATGCCTACGACAATGCGCTCGCGGAGTCCGTGATCGGTCTCTTCAAGACGGAGGTGATTCGCCACGCCGGCCCGTGGCGCGGTCTCGACGATGTGGAATACGCGACGCTGGAATGGGTCGCCTGGTTCAACACCTGCCGGCTGCTTGAACCGCTCGGGTATCTACCCCCAGCGGAGTATGAAGCGCAGTTTCATGAGTCCAAGGCTGCACCAGCAACCGCTGGGGCACTCAACTAAACGAGTCTCCGGACAATCCGGGGCGGTTCACTCCTACAATCTGACCACACTCCTCGTGTTGCGACGACCAGTTGAGTCCAGGACCACCATCCCGTACCCGCGAAGAATCAGTGTGACGCGAGCGAGACAATTCCT
>JBBSVF010000077.1:0-11512 GCA_038233745.1 Gemmatimonadales bacterium | reverse complement strand
TTGTGCGAGCCCGTGATCTGGATGCCTCCTGACACGCCGAGGTGGTGCAGCGACCAGTACAACAGCGGGGTGGGCACGACGCCGATGTCGACCACGTCCACCCCCGCTCCCGTGAGACCGTCCACCAGGGAGCGGTGCAGGCGGAGGGCGCGGAGATGGGCATTGCCTTCGATGGCGACGCAGACCGCATCGGTCTAGTGGACGACAGTGGCCGGATCATCTGGGGCGACCATATCCTGATTTTGTACGCCCGCGATGTGCTTGCCAGGAGCGGGCGGTCGCAGCCCATCATCTTCGATGTGAAATGCAGCCAGGCCCTCTCCGACGAAATCGAGCGGGCCGGTGGCACCCCGGTCATGTGGAAGACGGGTCATTCGCTCATCAAGGACAAGCTGAAGGAGCTCTCCGCGCCGATCGCCGGGGAGATGTCCGGGCACATGTTCTTCTCCGAGGGCTTCTACGGACATGACGACGCGCTGTACGGCGCCGCGCGACTGCTGCGTATCGTGGCGGCATCGGGGCGCACCGTCCGCGAACTGCTGTCCGATGTGCCGGAGTTTGTGAGCACGCCAGAGATTCGCGTGGAGTGCGGCGACGATCGCAAGTTCGATCTCGTGACCGCAGCCGTTGCGCACTTCAGGGCGCGATACGATGTGCTGGACGTGGATGGTGTTCGCGTGCTCTTCGGGGATGGGTGGGGGCTGATCCGCGCCTCCAACACCCAACCGATTCTCGTGACCCGGTACGAGGCGCGAACCCGGGAGCGACTCGCGGAAATTCGCGGCGTGATGGAAGACTGGATTCGCGCGCAGGGAGTGGCCGTCTGACGTGAAATCGCGCCGCCTGCTCGCCTGGACGATCGCCTCGCTCGCCGTCGTCCTGCTGGCAGGCCGATGGTTGACGTCGCTCTATTCCGACCGGCTCTGGTTCTCCGCCCTCGGCGCCGAGGAGGTGTGGTCCGCTCGGCTCTTCACGACTGGCGCGCTGGTGCTGTCAGCATTCCTCATTTCCACGGGATTCGCCTTTGTGAACCTGTACGCCGTTCGGCGATCCGTGGTGAGTCTTGTGCTGCCGCGTCGCGTGGGCAATCTCGAGATCGGCGAGGAGGTGCCCGCCAGCTATCTCACGAGAATCACGATCCTCCTCTCGGCGCTGCTCGGCGCATTGTTGAGCGTCCAGGTGAAGGGATGGGAGACAGCCCTTCTCGCCTTTGTCGGCCGTCCCTTCGGAGAGTCGGACCCGTACTTCGGCGCAGACCTCGGATTCTTCGTCTACTGGCTTCCCTTCGAGACGGCCGTGCATTTCTGGTCGATCTTCGTGATGACCAGCGTCACGCTGGTGGTGATCGGGCTGTACGCACTCACCCCCAGTCTTCGCTGGGATCGGGGACGCCTGTACGTGTCCGCCTATGTCCGGCGTCATTTCATGCTGCTCGGCGCCGTGCTGCTGGCCGAGGTGGCGTGGTCGTATCGGCTGGGGATGTACCGATTGCTCGCGTTCGGCGGCGAGACGCCCGGCGTCTTCACGATGATCGATCATCGAGTGGTGGTGCCGTCCATGCTGCTGCTCGCCGTGGTCTGTCTTGGCGCGGCGATCGTGGTGGGCTGGGCCGGGTGGACCGGCCAGATGCGACTGGCGTTCTTCGCAGTGAGCACGGTCCTGCTGCTCTCGCTGCTCTCACGCACCGTCGCCCCGTTGCTCGCCCGGCGCTCGTTCGACGAGGCGGCGGCGGCGGCGCAGGAGCACCGCTACATCGCCACGCGGCTCTCCTTCACGCGACGCGCATTCGGCGTCTATCAGATTCACCCCGAGACGCTCGGGGCAGGATTCGCCGCGACCGGCCAGGTGGCCACTGGCCTGGCAGTGTGGGATGGGGCAACGCTCGCGCTGGCGGCGGAACGCCAGCGCCGCGTGCGCGTGGTGGGCAGCGATGTGTCGTGGCAGAGCACTGCGAGCGGGATCTCCGCGCTGCTGGTGGAGCGCAGCAGCGAGCCGGGTGCGGCGGCACGTGATGTGTGGGGTGTCGGTCGGTTCGAGGCGGTGGGCGCCGACGAGCGCGGGCTCCCTGTGCGCCTCCCGAGCTCCTCGCGCGGGCGAGACGATCTCGTGCTCACCGAGCCTGCGGTCTATGACTCTGCCCCGTCGTACTCCGTCCTCGCGGACTCGATGCGCATCCTCTCGGGCGTGGAACTGCTGAGTACCTGGTCGCGACTCGTGCATGCCTGGAGTCTCCAGAACTTCCGAATCCTGTTCGGAGATCTTCCCGCCAACAGACCAACACTCGTGGCACATCGCGATGTGCGGGAACGACTGTCCATCCTCGCGCCATTTTTCCTGCAGGGCAGTGAAGTGGTACCGATCGTGTCGTCCGATTCGCTGTACTGGGTCGTGGAACTCTACTCCGCGTCGTCCACGTACCCGCTCGCGCAGCGGCTGACCGTGCTGGGTGAGGATCGCGGCTACTTTCATCATGCCGCGACCGCCGTGGTTCACGCCGCCAGTGGCCGCGTCCGGCTGGTCCTCGATCGCAGTCCCGATCCTGTGGCAGCCAGCTGGGCACAGAGTTTTCCCCGCTTGTTCGTCAGCGCCTCCAGCGTGCCGGCAAGCCTGCAGGGCGCACTGCCCCCGCTGGTGGATGGCGCGCTGGCCCAGGCGCAGGCCTATGCCATTGCTGGCTTTCGCGGAGATTCGCTCGAAGTGCGGCATCTGGCGGTGCTGGACGGGGCGGACTCCGCGTTCACGCGTGAGCCCACGCACGCGGCGATTCCCGGCATCGCGGGCGTGAGCGCGCTGTGGCCGCTGCTGGATTCGCTCGATCGGGTGCGCGGCGTGGTGGTGGCGTCGTCGGGCGTGCAGCGCATCACCACGTGGCTTCCGGTGACGAGCGACGGAACGCGCTGGGGCGCTGTCGTGGACCGCATCCGCTCCGTGGACACGACGCAGCACAGTAGTGGCGCTGTTCGCGCGCCATTGCGCGTCCTGCCTGTGGCCGGCCGGCCGCTCTTCGTCCAGCCAACATTTCAGTGGCGCGCCGGCGGCGTGCCTTCGCTGCTGCGAGTGGCGGTATTGGCATCGGACTCCGTGCATGTCGCGAACTCACTCTCCGATGCGTTGGGCGCCGCGGGTGCGCATGCGCCTTCGCGCTCCACCAGCGCCTCCGAGCTTCGCGCCCGCCTGGACGCACTCTATCTGCGCATGCGGACGGCACTCGCACGGGGAGACTGGCCGGAGTTCGGACGCGCCTTCGACTCGCTGGGCGTGAACCTCCGCACCCTCGCTCCCTGAGCTTGCCCGCACTCCCTGCGCGGCCTACCTTGCCCAGGCTGGCCCCGTGAGGCGCCTGGATGCGCGACAAGAGTATCCGAGCCGCGCCGGAGAGGCCAACGAGGAGTGGCGAGAACGATCAACACAGTGGAGACGTCGTGAATATTCATGAGTTCCAGGCCAAGGAGCTGTTACGCGCCGAAGGCGTGCCGATTCCTCCGGGCGAAGTGGCAACGACGGCAGAGCAGGTGGAGGCCATCGCGCGGCGGATCGGCGGCATGGTCGTCGTGAAGGCCCAGGTGCATACCGGTGGTCGTGGGAAGGCGGGCGGTGTGAAGCTCGCCAAGACCCCCGCCGAGGCGAAGGACATCGCCTCGAAGATCCTCGGCATGCAGATCAACGGACTCACCGTGCATCAGGTGCTCGTCACCGCGGCGGCTGACATCGCGACCGAGGCCTATGTGGGCATCATTCTCGACCGCGCGTCCCGGAAGCCGGTGTTCATGGTGAGTCCCGCGGGCGGCATCGACATCGAGGAGGTGGCGGCGACGACCCCCGAGAAAATCCTCAAGATGCCGATCGACACCCGATTCGGACTGCAGCCCTACCAGGCGAACGAGCTCGGTTTCTTCCTCTTCGACGACGTGAAGAAGGTCCGCGCCGCCTCGAAGATCATGATGGCGCTGTACCAGGCGTTCATGAAGAACGGGGCGTCGCTGGCGGAGATCAATCCGCTCGTGGTCACCCCCGATGGCGAGGTCCTCGCGCTCGACGCGAAGATGGCGATCGACGACAATGAGCTCGATCGCCTGCCCGAGATCGCGAAGCTGCGCGACGAGACCGCGGAGGAGGCGAGCGAGGTGGATGCCCGCAACTCGAGTCTTACCTTCATCAAGCTCGATGGAGACGTGGGCTGCATCGTGAACGGGGCGGGCCTGGCCATGGCCACGATGGATCTCGTGAAGTACTACGGTGGCGAGCCGGCCAACTTCCTCGACATCGGTGGGTCGTCCAATCCCGAGAAGGTCGTGAATGCGCTGCGCATCATCACGGCGGATCCGAGCGTCAAGGCCATTTTGTTCAACATCTTCGGCGGCATCACCCGCACCGACGATGTGGCCAATGGCATCGTAACGGCCACGAAGGCCAATCCGCTCACGATCCCCATCGTCATCCGCCTGACCGGCACGAATGAGGAAATCGCCATGAAGATCCTGCAGGAGAACGGGTTCAGCGCGTCGTCCGACATGGACGAGGCGGTGCAGAAGGCGGTCGCGCTCGCGAAGGGAGGGAAGGCCGCGTGAGCATCTTCATCGATAACGCCACGACGCTGATCGTCCAGGGAATCACCGGCCGCGATGGTGGGTTTCATACGCGGCAGATGATCGAGTACGGCACGAACGTCGTGGGCGGTGTGACGCCAGGGAAGGGTGGCCAGACCTTCGAGAAGTCGGTACCGGTGTTCAACTCGGTGCACGAAGCCGTCACGAAGACAGGTGCGAACACGAGTGTGATCTACGTGCCGCCCATGTATGCCGCCGATGCCATGATGGAGGCGGCGGACGCCGGCATCAAGTTCATCGTGTGCATCACCGAGGGTGTCCCGGTGCTGGACATGACGCGCGTGTATCCATTCGTGAAGGAGAAGGGTGCACGATTGCTCGGCCCCAACTGCCCGGGACTCATCACGCCGGGACAGAGCAAGGTGGGCATCATTCCGGGCAGCATCTGCACGCCGGGGAATGTTGGTGTCGTCAGCCGGTCCGGCACGCTCACCTACGAGGTGGTGTACCAGCTCACGCGTGCGGGCATCGGCCAGAGCACCTGCGTCGGCATTGGGGGCGATCCGATCAACGGCACCAGTTTCATCGACTGCCTCGAGGCCTTCGAGAAGGATCCGGAGACCCACGCGGTGGCCATGATGGGCGAGATTGGCGGCACGGATGAGCAGGACGCCGCCGAGTTCGTGGCAAAGCACATGAAGAAGCCGGTGGTGGGCTTCATTGCCGGCCAGACGGCACCACCGGGCCGGCGCATGGGCCACGCAGGCGCCATCATCTCTGGATCGTCGGGCACGGCGGCCGAAAAGATCGAGGCGTTCGAGAAGGCGGGAATGGGCGTTGCGCGCCGTCCGCTCGAGTTCGTGGAGCTGCTCAAGGCGCGGATGTAGGGCTCGTGCAGCTGCGCGAGGTGCTCGCTCCCGAGCGGGCGATCGTTCCCCTGATGGCGTCGTCATTCGACGCCGCCGCCGCGCAGCTGCTCGCGTGCACCACCACCGCGCACGGCGTGCTCGACGCGCGGCGCCTGCGAGAGCGCGTTGCGGAGGGGCGCCCGGACGACGTGGTGGCGATGGGGGGCCGCGCCTTCCTGTTGCACTATCGCACGGAGGCGGTGGGAAAGCTCGTGGTGAGTATCGGCGTGGCACCCGAGCCGATCCGCCGCGAGAGCGGTGAGCCGCCCACGGTGGAGGAGGCACGCATCCTCCTGTTCATCGCAATGCCCCCGCGACATGCGGCCAGATATCTGCAGGTCGTTGGCGCCTTCGCCCGGCTGCTGCGTCGCCCGGAGGATTTGTCGGCGATCCTTGGCGCGCACGATGCCACCGCGCTGCTGGCGTTGCCGGAGCTCGCCAGCGTGGAGCTGCCAGAACAGCTCTCGGTGCGGGATGTGATGAGCGATCACCCCCGGACCATCAGGCCGGACGCCACCCTCAGAGAGGCGGCACGCGTGCTGGTGCGTGCGGGAGTTGGCGCGCTGCCGGTGGTCGACGACGATCAGCGGGTGATGGGCATGGTGAGCTAGCGCGAGGTGATTCGCCACCTGCTTACAATTCAGGCATTCTCCGGGCTCGATGCCCGGGAAGGGCCCACGGGGGCGGGCCGCAAGCTGGTGCGCGATGCCATGTCGCGGCAGGTCCTGTGCGTGGCGCCGCATCAGCCGCTGGCGGAAGTGGCCTCGCTGATGAGCAACAAGGACGTCGATCGGGTGCCGGTGGTGCGCGACGGTCGGCTGGTGGGGTTCCTCACGCGCGGGGACATCGTTCGGAAACTGATTGGCAACTGAGCCGGCACGCCGGCCTACTCACGACGGGGACGACATGCCAGGAACGTACACACTCACGATCATCAAGCCCGACGCCTTCTCCGCAGGCACGGCCGGAAAGATCATCGCATTGCTCGAGCAGAAGGGCTTCGCGCTGCGTGCTGCCCGCGTCATGCAGCTCACCACGGCGCAGGCAGGCGAGTTCTACGCCGTCCACCGCGAGCGACCGTTCTATGGCGAGCTGGTGGAGTTCATGACGTCGGGGCCGTGCATGCCCATGATCCTGCGCGCCGACAACGCGGTGCAGGCACTCCGGGACGGCATCGGGGCGACGGATCCGGCCGAGGCGGCCGAGGGCACCGTGCGCAAGCTCTATGCGGAATCCAAGGGGCGGAATGCCATTCACGCCTCGGATTCTGATGAGAATGCAGCGCGCGAGGCGCGGTTTTTCTTCGCGGAAAGCGACTGGGCGGCGCTGTAGGTCACCAGTTGCTAACTCACGTATTCGCAAGTAGTTTTAGCGGCTATGCTGTCCTTTGACATTCGGTCGCTTGACACCCAGGCAGCGATCGTCGACGACGAGTTGTCGCCCGACGACGAGATCTGGGAGTCTGGCGACCCGAAACCCTCGACACCGCTGCGCGTGCGCGGTCGGTTGTCGGCGGCGGGCCCGGACCGGTTCTACTGGCACGGGACCATGGAGGGGGACGTCGCACTGGAGTGCTCTCGCTGTCTGGGCGAGGCTTCGGCGCACGTCATGGAGGAGGCCCACCTGATCTTCGCTGACGCGGGAAGTGAAGGCGCCGAGGACGACCCCGATGTCTTTGTGCTCGACGAGACCGCGACGGAGCTCGATCTCCGGCCGGCCCTCCGGGAGCAGTGGTTGTTGAACGTCCCTGGTTTCGCCCTGTGCCGGGACGATTGCAAGGGCCTCTGCCCGACGTGCGGCGCCGAACTCAACCTCGGCGACTGTGCCTGCGAGCTGCGCTCCGCGGATCCCCGCTGGGACGGACTTCGCAAGCCGCACGGCGGGTGATGGCACCGTCGCCCGTGTTCCTTTCCCTTTTCGATCTGACCGATGGCCGTCCCGAAGCGCAGAACCTCCAAGCGTAAGAAGCGCGCGCGCAATACCCACAAGCACGCGCCCGCAATCGCTATCCAGAAGTGCCCCCAGTGCCAGGCCATGAAGCGCCCCCATCACGTGTGCGCGGAGTGCGGGTACTACGCAGGTGAGCAGCGAGTCGCCGCCAAGGAAGCCTGACCTTGGCGCGGATCGCGTTGGACGCCATGGGGGGAGACCATGCCCCCCAGGCGACCGTTACCGGCGCGCTGCTCGCGCTCGCCGAGCTCGATCCCGCGCATTCTGTTCAACTCGTCGGCCGTACCTCGGTCCTCGAGGCGCAACTCGAACGCCTCCTCTCCGGCGAGCTGTCGCACGCGGCGACCCATCGTGATCGCCTGTCCATCGTCGAGGCCCCGGACGTCATCGAGATGACGGACAGGCCCAGCGCGGCGGTTCGCGGCAAACCCAATAGTTCAATGGCGGTGGGCCTTCGTCTCCAGGTCGACGGGCTCTCGGACGCCTTCGTCTCCGCCGGCAGCACGGGCGCGCAGATGGCCGCCTCGATGGTCCTGCTCCGCCTGCACGCCGGCCTCAAGCGGCCCGCCATCGTCACGCTCTTTCCGTCGGCTCGCGAGATGGTCGCCGTGCTGGATTCCGGAGCGAATGTAGATTGTTCCGCTCATGAACTCGTGCAGTTCGCGAGATTGGGCGCCACCTACGCGGAGTGCGTCCTCGGCCGCTCGCGTCCCGCCGTTGGCCTGCTCAGCATCGGCGAGGAGCCGGAAAAGGGAAATGCGGTGACGAAGGAGGCACATGTGCTGCTGCAGAGTTCCGGATTGAACTTCATCGGCAATGTGGAGGGACGCGATCTGCCCGCCGGCGGCGTGGAACACTCGCCACTGGACGTGGTGGTCTGCGATGGCTTCGTCGGTAACGTGCTGCTCAAATTCTACGAGGGAGTGGGCCCACTCATGGTGGAGACCCTGCGACGGGCGGGAATGGACGAGGCGCAGCTCACCGCGGGCCTCCGTCATATCGACTATTCGGAGCATGGCGGTGCCCCCTTGCTCGGCGTGCGCGGTGTCAGCATCATCGCGCATGGCAAGTCGGGACCGCGCGCAATCAAGAATGCGATCAAGGCGGCGGCCCAGGCCGTCACCAGCGGAATGAATGCCATGATAGGCGAGCGGTTGGGAGCCGTGGCGGAATCACAATCGTGAAGCGGCCCGTGGCGTACATCGCGGGAACGGGACGATGCGTGCCTCCCCGGGTGATGACGAACCACGATTTCGCCGCACTCGGACTCGAGACCTCCCACGAGTGGATCGTGGAGCGCACCGGGATCGTCGAGCGTCACATCGCCGCGCCGGACCAGACCACGGCCATGATGGCCAGCGAGGCTGCCCGAAACGCGATGGCGCGCGCCGGCGTCACGCCCGACGAACTGGACGCGATCATCCTCAGCACCGCCACAACTGATCGCCTGCTGCCCTCGACTGCCGTGGATGTGCAGGCCGAACTCGGCGCCACGCGCGCCGCCGCCTTCGACATCAGTGCCGCGTGCACCGGCTGGATCTACGGAATGACGGTGGCCGATGGGCTGATCCACAGTGAGGTCGCGGAGACAGTGCTGGTGATCGGTGCCGAGAAGATGAGTTCCATCGTCGACTGGACCGATCGCTCCACGTGTGTGCTGTTCGGCGACGGGGCCGGGGCGGCGGTGCTCAAGCGCAGCACCGGACAGCCAGCGGGAACTGGCGTGCTCAGCGCCTTCATGCGCAGTGATGGAACGCTCGCGGAGTTGCTGTGGCGACCGAGCGGCGGGGCCACGATCCCGTTCAGCGCCGAAGTGCTTGCCGACCGGTCGACGTTCGTGAGGATGGCGGGGCGCGAGGTGTTCAAGCACGCCGTGCGGTCCATGAGCGAGGCCTGCGACCGTGCCCTCGAGAGCGCGCACATGAGCGGCGAGGACATCGACATCCTCATTCCGCATCAGGCGAATATCCGCATTATCGAGGCGACCGCCAAGCACGCCGGCATTGCGATGGACAAGGTGTACGTGAACGTCGATCGATTCGGCAACACCTCCTCGGCGTCCATTCCCATCGCGCTGGACGAGGTCGTGGAGCGGGGACGCGTGACGGAGGGCACCACCGCGTTGCTCGTGGCCTTCGGCGCGGGGTTCACGTGGGGTTCCATGGTGGTGAGGTTCTGATGGCGGCCGAGCGCAGCGTGGTGCTGCTGTTTCCGGGGCAGGGATCGCAGTCGCCCGGAATGGGACGCGATCTGGCAGACGCGTATCCCGCGGCGCGCGAGACGTTCGCCGCGGCGGACGCGGCGATCGGCGCCCCACTGTCCGCGCTCTGCTTCGAGGGCCCAGCCGACGAGCTCACGCTGACCCACAATGCGCAGCCGGCGCTGCTGGCACATGGGGCGGCGCTCTGGGCGGTGCTGCGCAAGTGGTTCGCGCGCCGAGTGGTGGCTGCGGCGGGACATTCGCTGGGCGAGTTCACTGCCTATCACGCCGCCGATGCGCTCGCGCTACCGGAGGCCGTGACGCTCGTGCGGAGGCGCGGAGCGCTCATGTTCGAGTCCGGTTCCCGTCGCCCGGGGACCATGGCTGCGATCCTGGGGGAGCTGGCGGAACCCATCGAGGCCATCTGCGAGCAGGCGTCGACCCATGGGGAGGTGGTGCCCGCGAACTTCAACTGTCCCGGGCAGATCGTGATCAGCGGCGAGCCTGCCGGTGTGGCGCGCGCGATGGAGCTGGCCAAGGCCGCTGGTGCGAAGCGGGCGCTACCCCTGAATGTGAGCGGCGCCTTTCATTCGCCCCTCATGCAAGAGGCGGCTGCTGGACTCGACGCCGCCATCGGGACGGCGCACCTGGCGGACCCGCGCTTCCCAGTCTACTCGAACGTGAGCGCCCAACCTGTTACCGACGCGGCACTTGCGCGCCGAGTGCTCGTGGATCAGCTCACGGCGCCTGTGCAGTGGACACGCGAGGTCGAGGCACTTGCGTCGCGCTTCCCGGAGGCGTTGTATCTGGAACTCGGTCCGGGGTCCGTGCTCAAGGGACTCGTGCGGAAGATCGCCCCGTCTCTCGAAGTCCAGTCGTGCGGAACGGCGGGCGACGTCGAGTCGGTACTCACACAGCACGCCTCATGAAGATCGACCTGTCAGGCCGCACGGCGCTGGTGACCGGGAGTACGCGAGGGATCGGGCGAGCCATCGCGGAAATGCTGACCGCGTGCGGCGCCCGGGTCGCCGTGGTGGGACGCGATGCGGCGCGCGCGCGGGCGGTGGCCGCCGAGCTTGGCGCTGATGCAGCGCAGGGGTTTGCCGCTGACGTGAGCGACCCTGCCGCGATCACCGCCCTCGTGGAGCAGGTGGAACGCGAGCTGGCTCCGATCGACATTCTCGTGAACAACGCCGGTCTCACGCGCGACAACATTCTCTTCCGGATCAAGGACGAAGACTGGGACGCGGTGATCGATGCCAATCTGCGGGGTGCCTTCCTCACCACGCGCGCCGCGGCACGCGGGATGATCAAGCGCCGGTGGGGCCGTATCATCAATATCGCGAGCGTGGTGGGCCTCACCGGGAACAAGGGGCAGGCCAACTACGCTGCGAGCAAGGCGGGGCTCATCGGTCTCACCAGGAGCGTGGCGAAGGAGCTCGGTTCCCGGAATGTGCTGGTGAACGCCGTCGCCCCCGGATTCATCGAGACCGACATGACCGCGGCGATGTCGCCAGAGGCGCGCGCCGCGCTGGGGACGCAGATTCCACTCGAGCGACTGGGCACGCCGGCGGACATCGCCGGCATGGTCGCATTTCTTGCTTCAGACCATGCGTCGTACATCACGGGACAGGTCCTGGTGGTGGACGGCGGCATGGTCATGTGAACGCACGGCGGCGGGATGTGACAATCCCGTGGCATGCGCTAACTTTCCCGCGGTAAAAACACCCTACAGGAGCCCGTTCATGGCCGACAATGGCAAGAAGGTTCGCGACATCATCGAGAAGGAGCTCGGCGTCGAGCGCGACAAGATGACCGACGAGGCGAGCTTCATCGAAGATCTCGGGGCCGACAGCCTCGACATCGTCGAGCTCGTGATGGAGTTCGAGAAGGAGTTCAACATCGAC
>JBBSVF010000076.1:0-11521 GCA_038233745.1 Gemmatimonadales bacterium | reverse complement strand
CTGGTGAATCCCTCGGTGTTCGGCAGCATTGCCGCGATTCCATTGGCGCGTGCGCTCGGTCTGCTGGTACCTGCACGTGTGTTACCGCACCTGGTACCGCGTTGGCTGATTGGCCGTACGCACGGCGTGGCGTATGGCGATTCATCGCGTATCACACCGCAGGACCGTGAGGAGTACTGGGCGCCGTCGCAGGATCCATCCTTCGCGCTGGCGATGCGGCATCTCGTTCGCGAGTTCGACTGGAGTCGTCCGTCGCCGGCCGGGATGATGGCGCTGCTGCGACGGTTGCCGCGTGCACCGCTGGTGATTGTGGGCGGCAGGGATCGGATCGTGCGCGGCGCGGCTGCGTACGCTGATGCGCTGGTCGCCGCTGGCGCACCGCTGCAGGTGTGTCATCTGCAGGGCGGCGGACATGCGGTGAACGAGGAGCTCGTGGACGAGGTGATCGACGCGGTAATCGCGCATTTCGATCGCGAGTGACCAGCGGCAGGAGGCGGTGATGCGGCCGCCGCTGTCTTTCAGGCGGGGGCACGGAGGGTTAGCTTTACCCATTGCCGCAGGAAAGCGACGCACGTGCATCGGGCGCGTGCAGTAGCGGTTCGGTCCCTTCGGGGATGCGAGACCGCATCAGGCGCATCGGGACGCATGTCGAACACCACTTCAGGAACGAGTGACACCGTCGAAGCGGGGGCCGAAGACGGCGCCCGCACCTTCGAGGAGCTCGAGCTGCACCCCTCCATTCTCTCGGCAATTCGCGACGCGGGCTACACCGCGCCCACGCCGATCCAGTCGGCAGCGATCCCGTTGGCGAGAAAGGGGCGGGACATCATGGGACTCGCGCAGACGGGTACGGGAAAGACTGCCGCGTTCACGTGGCCGATCATCGACCGGTTCCTCGGCGGGCCCCGGCGCACGCGGGCGCTGATCCTCACACCCACCCGCGAGCTGTGCGTGCAGGTGGAGGAGAGTTTCCGCAAGTACGCGTTGCATGGAGAGATCGAGGTGGTGGCGGTCTATGGCGGCGTGCCCATCGATCCTCAGGAGCGCGCGCTGCGCGCGGGTGTGGATGTGGTGGTGGCCACGCCGGGGCGGCTGATCGATCATCTGGACCGGCAGAATGTGGTGTTCGACGATCTCGAGGTGCTGGTGCTGGACGAGGCGGACCGCATGCTCGACATGGGATTCGCACCGCAGATCAACCGGATCGTCGATCAGATCCCGACCTACCGCCAGACACTGCTGTTCAGCGCGACGATGCCGCCCGAGGTGGAAGCGCTCGCGCGCAAGTATCTGCGCAAGCCCGTGGTGGTGCAGGTGGGTGTGCGCAGTGCCGCCGCGAGCACCGTGACGCACGCCGTGTATCCGGTGCCACGCGAGAAGAAGAATGCGCTGCTGGTGTCGCTCCTGACGGGCAGCAAGCACGAGTCGGTGCTCATCTTCACGCGCACCAAGCACGGCGCGGATCGCGTGGTTCGGGATCTTGAGAAGGCGGGGGTGTCCGCAACCGCCATGCATGCCGACAAGTCGCAGGCGCAGCGCACCCGTGCGTTGCAGGACTTCAAGGACGGCACCACCTCGGTGCTGGTGGCCACCGACATCGCACAGCGCGGACTGGATATTTCGGGCATCACGCATGTGATCAACTTCGATGTGCCGCAGCAGGCCGAGGATTATGTGCATCGCATCGGACGCACGGGCCGTGCGGCGAAGGAGGGAGATGCGTACACCTTCATGGCCCCGGACGAGATCGCGATGGTGCGCACGATCGAGCGCGTGATTGGAGAGAGTATTCCCCGCATCTCCGTCCCGGGCTACGACTTCGGCACCGTGGCCGGATAGGGTGAACGACGCGGGCCGGCGCACAGGACAGCTGGCGGAATCCGGCGCGGGTGTCGAGCCGGCTCCGCTTCCGATGATCCCTGCGCCGAACGAGACCTGGCGCCGACGACTTTCGAGCGACCGCCTGGGACTGTACCTCACGCTCGGCTATCTGGTTCTGACGGCGCTCGGGATGCTCCATCGCTTCATCGTGTTCCTGATCTTCCGCATCAACATCTTCGACTATGCGGAACCCAGCGATTTCCTCCTCTCCGCCTTCCGCGATCCGCTGATCATCCTGGCGTGCGTTGCACCTGTTCCGCTGCTCTGGCTGTACACACGCGGGGCCATGCGGCTGCAGGCAAAGGCCCGGCCGGGAAGCCTGTGGTACGGATCGGACAAGCGCCGCGCGTGGGCCGATCGAAACCGGATCCGGCTGTACATCGCCTCACTGGCGATCTGGGCGCTTGCGGCGTCCATGCATTACGCACTGCTCGTGGCGAACCGATTAATGGACGGCAACGGTCGGCGCGTGCGTTTGACGTATGTGATGCCGCCTGCGGCAGCGGCGAGCGATACCACCACGCCGCTCCTGCTGGGGACGACGCAGAAGTTCGTTTTTCTGTTCTATCCTGAGCGACGCGTCACCCGGATCGTTCCGGTGGACAACGTGGCGCTGATCGAGGTGGACAGGCCGCGGCGGAAGCCGTAACGTCAGGCCATCGCGCTCGCGGTGCGCCGTGATGCTGCGATGCTCAGAAGCGCACGCGCCCCAGGCGTGAGACGGTCAACGTTTCAGTGGCCCGGCCTCGCCTGGCAATGAGCGTGAGGTTGGCCGCGCCGTAGCCCAGCCCGCGGAAGTCGAAGGTGATGGAATCCCGGTTTGAGGTGATCCGCACGCCATGCGTGAGCCCCAATGCGAGCCGTCCCACAGGATTGCCTCTGCGCTGCAGCGTGACCTCGCGACGCCCGGTATCGACGAGCACGCTCACCGGGGCGGAGTGCGCGATGGCGTCGTGACGCGCTCTCGCGATGAGCAACGCGGTGGCGCGGACGGCATCGCGCGCGGCCAGGTGATCCAGCAGCCGGTTCACCTGCTGCACCGCGATCGCCGTGAGTAGCGCGGTGACGAGGAGGACGATGATCAGCTCCGGAAGGGTGACGCCTGCTCGGCAGCCGCGGTGCGTGGGCATGCGGGAAAGATCTCGCGTCTTCCGGCGTGCGACGCACCGGAATCCGTCGCGCGTGATCGGCGCACCGCTGGCCCGCAACCGAGGCGGCAGGCATCTTGTGAAGGTGCCAACTCCCTTCATCATGACCCAGCGCGCCCTGCGCTCCGGATGTTTCTCGCTCGCCATTGCGCTCCTGATGGCGGGATGCCGGAGCCCCCAGTCCGACGCGATGCTGATCGAGCAGATGCGCCAGCTTGGTGACGAGCTCAACTCTGCCCGCCAGGAAACCGCCGGCATGCAGGAGCGTATCGACTCGTTACAGTTGGTCGTTGCGCGGCAGGATACACTCCTGCGACAGCTCGCGAGCATGGCGGGCGTGTCCCGATGAATGCGACATCCGGGATGCGTTCGATCACGGCGGTACAGGTGCTCATGGTCGAGCGATCGGGTCGTGTGCAGGGCGTGGTGGGTCGGTGAGTTCACCGCTGAGCGGCTCGCGGAGCTGGCGCTCGCACTCAGGCGCTGAATCGCGCGCGAGTGTATTCTCCAGAGCGAACCCTTGCCGTCGGGAGGCCCGATGCATATCGACATTGAATACTGCACCGTTTGAAGTTACGAATCCCGGGCCACCGGTCTGGCGGCCGCGATTCGTGAAGCGTTTCCCGATGCCTCGATCACGCTTGCCCCAAGTGGTGGCGGTCGGTTCGAGGTGATGCGGGACGGCGTTCCCGTGTTCCAGAAGTCCGTTCTCAATCGGCACGCGAATCCCCGGGAGATCCTGGCCCTGCTGCGCGCGGCGCCCTGATCCCTCTGCAGTCCATGCGAATCGCGATTTCGACCGGAGGTGGCGATGCTCCGGGCCTCAATGCAGTCATCCGCGCCGCCGTCCTCTCCGCCCTGAATCGTGGGTGGGAAGTGCTGGGCGTGAAGCGCGGCTTCGCCGGTCTGATGGGCGAGGACGAGGTGGTGCCCCTCACCAAGGACTCCGTGCGCGGCATCGCGCATCTGGGCGGCACCATCCTTCGCACCACCAATCGTGGCAACCCGTTTTGCTATCCGCGGAAGCAGAACGACGGCAGTTTCCTGGTGGAGGATCGGTCCGACGAGCTCATACGAACCGCGACGGAGATGGGCATCGATGCCCTCATCTCCATCGGGGGCGATGGCTCGCTGGACATCGCGCGGCAGCTCTGCGACAAGGGCATGCACATTGTGGGTGTGCCGAAGACCATCGACAACGATGTGAGCGGGACGGTGACGACCTTCGGCTTCGACACGGCGGTGAACACCGCGATCGAGGCGATCGACAAGCTGCACACGACGGCGGAGTCGCACGACCGCGTGCTGGTGCTGGAAGTCATGGGTCGGGACGCGGGGTTCATCGCGCTGCACTCCGGCGTGGCTGGCACGGCGGATGTTATTCTCATTCCGGAGCTGCCGTACGACATCCAGAGCGTGTGCCGCAAGGTGATGAACCGGGCGCGTGCGGGTCGCGAGTTCTCGATCGTGGTGGTGGCCGAGGGGGCCTTTCCCGCGGGGGGAGAGTCGCAGACGCTGGGGGCCTCGCTCCCGGGTCAGGCGCGGCGCGTGGGCGGATGTGCGGATCTGATTGCGAGGCAGATTCAGGAGATCACGGGCAAGGAGACCCGTTCGATGGTGCTGGGGCATCTGCAGCGCGGGGGGATGCCCACTGGCTACGACCGCCTGCTGGCGACGCGGTTCGGTGGCGCGGCGGTGGAGGCGGTGGCCGCCGAGAAGTGGGGTCAGATGGTGGCGCTGCAGACGCCACACATCGTGACGGTATCGATCGAGGAGGCGCTGCGAACGGTCAAGCGGGTGGATCTCACCCACGATCTGGTGCGCACCGCGCGGGCGTGTGGCATCAACTTCGGGGACTGACCGGGGGGCGACTGCGGATCCTTCGCGGGGCTCAGGATGACAACTCCCACCCCGTCGCCCTGAGCGGAGCGAAGGGCCTGCAGGACTGCGGATCCTTCGCGGGGCGCAGGATGACACGGGGCGCCATGAACTCTCACTCGAGGCTGTCCCCCGATCCGCCAGAACCGTCCTCTCAGGGTGACGACCCCCCCGGAACCAACCAGATCATCAGGTGTCCTAACTTCAGCCTCGATCGTCACTTATCCGCTATCGACGGATTTGGCATCAGCCCTGCCTCTTGCATCAGCACCACGGCGATGTCCGCCTGGTATCCGGAGCCCCGAATGACCCTTCGCACCTGTCTCTTCTCGATCGTCTGCTGCGCCGGCCTGGCTGGTGTCGCGCAGGCGCAGGAGGGAGATGACATTCCGAAGGCGTATCGGCCGCCGCCGGGCATGTGCCGCATCTGGCTGGACAAGGTGCCCGCCAAGCAGCAGCCGGCACCTACCGACTGCCCCACGGCTGTGCGCAACCGTCCCCCGAACAGTCGCGTGATCTTCGGCGACGACTACGTGGACAAGAAGAAGAAGCGGGACGGCAACGACGACCTCCCCTTCGTGAAGAAGTTCGGGGAAGACCGCCGGAAGCCCTGACGAGCCGGGCTGCTCGCACGAATCTCGCCTGACAGCTGCGCATGCGTGACGTCAGAGACCAGTACCTGCCCCCCGACCGCGAAGCCTTCCTCGGCGCCGAGCCTCCCAGCGGCCGCGTAATCGTGATTGCCCCCACCCGCGCCGCCTGCGAGACCATCGAGCTGGCGGTGGGACTGCATATCGAGACCTACCTCGAACGAAATTTCGGCGAGCGAGTGCGAGAGCTGGCGCGCAGCCGCCGTGGCTTCGGGATCGTGGCTGGCACCGGCTCGGGGAAGACCCTCGCCATCCGCCCCATCTCGGAAGAGCTGCTCGGTACCACCGACCTCCGCGTCGGCGTCATCAACCGTGAACGGGAAGCCACGCCGGAAACGCCGGGATGGAATGTGGTGATCGTGACCACGGGCATCGCGCGACGCTGGTTCCAGGATGGCGACATCCAGCCGCAGGACACCCTCATCGTCGACGAGATCCATCAGACGTCGGCCGAGCTGGAGCTGTGTCTGGCGTTGGGGAAGCGCGTGGGCTGCCGATTCATCTGGCTGAGCGCCACCGTGGATCCCGCGTTCTATCGCGAGTATCTGGACAGCGCAGAAGTGCTGCAGGTGTACGCCTTTGACCCGGAGAAGGCGGCGAAGGTGGAGGTAATCGACAAGGAACCCACCGAGTTCCTGGACGACAAATTCCTGCTGCGCACCTTCAAGGAGAAGCGCGGCGTCGCGCTGTTCGTGCCCACGCGAAAGGGCGTTGAGCAGGCGGCGGAGAATGTCAGGATGCGCGCCCCGCGGATCAACACCGCGTTCTATCACGGCGGTGAGCCGATTCGCGTGCTGCGGCCCTTCCTGGATGGCGGTGAGCAGAAACCGTACTTCCTGGCGATGACAGCGGCGGGCCAGAGCGCGCTGAATGTTCAAGGGCTCGACACCGTGATCATCGACGACGTCCGCTTCACGTCGATCGTGGAAAAGGGCAAGAACGTGCTGACCAAACTGCATCTCGGCGCCAACGAAATTCTGCAGATGGCCGGGCGCGTTCACGGCCGAGTGGCGGGAGGCCGCGTGTTCATCCTGAGCGATCGTGACATCGACTTCGCCGCGCTCACGCCCACGGCTCCCGAGTTCCAGCTCGCCGGCGACTCCGAGCGCGTGGCCATCACCTGCGCCGATCTCGGCGTGGCGGTGGACGACCTGGAGCTGCCGGTGCCGCTCGACCGCGTGTCGTACCGCCGGGCGATCACCTTTCTCGAGGGCCGCGGTATCATCGAGCAGGGGCGTCTCACGCGCTATGGCCGCGCGGTGGAGGCGATGCCGGTGGAGCGCGAGTGGGCCGAGCTGCTCGTGAATGCGGATGACGAACTCGTGCCGTATCTGGCAGTGATGAGCGGCATCGACTCGCTGCATCGGATGACGCGCGAGGAACGCGACCTGGACGGATTGATCCTGCCGGGGAGCGACCATCTCACCGCGTACAATGTGTACGCGGAGGCATTCCGGGTGGCGGGATATGTGGGGGAGGTGTACGGCCTGCCGCGTCATCTTTTTCACGAGGAGGACATCGCCGAGTGGGCTGAGCGGCGCGGGGTGCTGGTGAAGTCGGTGGAGGATGCGGCGCTGGGCATGGCCAGTGTCTTCCGCGGACTCGGCATGCCACTGCCCGCCGACATGCCTTCGGCGCACGAAGGTACGAGGCGCGCGTTCGCGATGCTGCTGGCGGAGTACATGCCCTTCGATCTCGTGATCGACGAGCTGACGGCGTGGGGAGAGCCGGCGCGGGTGAGCAAGACCAGTGTGTGCGGGAGCTGGGGTGCGATTGCCGGCGAGCTGCGCTACTTCGCCGACCGGTTCGGTAATCCGCGGGCGTCGATCGAGGGAACGCAATTGCCGATGGACGTGCTGCGCCAGTTCGCCACAGGCGACGAGGCGCAGCTCGCGTACGACGGTGAGCGCCGCAAGGCGCCGCTGGTTCTCCGGCGGCGGGTGGACTACTTCGGCTTCGAGCTGGAGCGCGAGGTGGAGGCCGTTGAAGAGTTTCCCACTGGGCGCGAGGACGAGGCGCGGCAGGTGCTTGCGGACGCGCTTGCGCGTGGAGAAGCGCGGCATTTCTCGGTGCGCGAGAATCTCGGGCTCATCGATGCGGTGCGAGAGGCGTATCGGCGGTCAGGTGGTGTGCTGCCGCGACTCTCGCAGGCGGACCTGGCGGCGCTGTACCGCGAGCGGCTCGCAACGGTACATTCGCTGGCCGAGTTCAAGCAGGTGGATCTTGGACTGGCCGAGACGCTCGAGCGGTTCAGTCCGCGCGCGGCGCGTGCGGCGTACGACGGGCTTCCCACGCGGGTGAATGTGCGGGATCGCGAGGTGGAGATCGACTACGACGTGGAGGAGCGCGACGGCGGGATGACTGGAGTGGCGCGCCTGCGGTTGCCGGAGAAGGTGGCGCGCTCGCTCACGGAGGGAGAGGTGCCGGCGCTCGATCGGCCCGTGCGGTTCATCGTGCAGCGGGGGCAGCGCGGTTCGGTGCGCGCGGCGACGCTGGATGAGCTGCAGTCGCTGCTCGATGCGCCGTGGACCGATGAGGAAGTGGCGCGGTTCAATCGCAAGCGTGATGAGCAGCGTGAGGCGGCGCGCCAGCAGCGGCAACGACGATCCGGGGGCGACGCGAAGCGCGGGTTCAAGGAGACGCGCGGCGGTGCGGCGGGACGCGGGGGGACATCCGCGCGTGGCGGGACGCAGCGTGCGGGCAAGAGCGAGCGGGGGGAGTCGCGGGATGATGGGCGTTCGGGTGGTGGTGCGCGCACTGGACCGGCGCGTGGCGGATCGACGCGGGGCGGGCCTCGGCGTGGCGGAGGTGGGAGTGGCGGTGCCGGCGGCGGCGGCGCGAAGGGCGGCGGTCGTGGTGGCGGTCGTGGGGGTGGACGACCGCGCTAGAAGGCGTCAGTCGTCGACGATGTGTTCATCGGTACCGACGACCGTGAATCCGCGCGCGAGGTAGTTGGGAAGCGCGGCGGGGGCGTCGAGAGTGCATGTGTTCACGATGATCCGCGCGGCGCCCTGAGCAAAGGCTTCCTCTGCGGCGCGCGTGAGCAGCCAGCCGCCGAGTCCCTGGCCCATGCACTCGGGCACCAGTCCGAAGTACATCAGCTCCACGTCTCCTGACGCGTCGTGGCGCAGCTCGAAAAATCCTGCGAGGTCTCCGGCGAAGTCGAGCCGCCAGACGATGACGCCGGCGTCGTTCAGATGACGCTGGAGGCTCGTGTCGTCCCACCGGGTGCGGTCGCGCCAGTGCCAGGGTTCACCCACGCGGCGGTAGAGCTCACGGTACTCCGTGACGGAGATCCGGGGCAGCGCGCGGAGTTTGACGTCAACCGAGGAGGGCGGCCGAGCGGCGGGGCGGAGGAGGTGCGCCGAGTCCAGCCGGAGGTGCGTTCGAAGGACGACGGTCATGGCTCAGGCATCATAACACCATGTCAGCACGGGCGTTACGAGCTGCGGTTGACATTAGGACCGATCGGTCCTAGTTTTAGATCATGCGAGTTGCCAGACGCCCCCTCATCCTCGACGCTGCCGCGCGCCTGATCAACGAGCGCGGCTTCGCGCATACCTCTGTGGATGACGTGATCACGGCCGCGGGGCTGAGTGGGAAGAGTCATTTCTACCACTACTTCCCGAGCAAGGAAGCGCTGGGCTACGAGGTGCTGGAGCGCCAGTTCTCGCGGTTCGAGGAGCGCGGTCTCGCGATCCTGCGTGAGCCGATGATCGATCCGCTCGACCGGCTGCTGCTGTTCATCGACACGATGGTGGCGCTGCAGCGCGAGCGCGAGGGACGCAACGGCTCGCCGTTTGGAAACCTCGCCGGCGAGCTGGCGGATTCGCACGAGGGGTTTCGACGGCGGCTCGACGTGGTGTTCGACCAGTGGGCGCAGCAGCTCCAGTCGCTGCTGTGGGAGTTGCGCGACCGCCTGGTGGCCGACGTCGATACCGCGCGCCTCTCGCGATTCATCGTGGCGGCGCTGGAGGGAGGCATGCTGATGACGCGCGTGAAGCGCGATGCGGACGTGATGTTCGGCATTGGTGAGGATCTCAAGGAGTATCTGTCCACTCGTCTGCGGCACTCTGCCGGGAGCGCTGCATGAAGGTGTCTGATGACGCGGAACTCCTGTCGCACGTCGCGACCGACCGTGAGCGGTTCGAGGCCGAAGCGATGCCGCATCTGGACGCGCTCTACAGCTTCGCGATGAAGCTGGCGCGGGCGCGCGACGAAGCAGATGATCTCGTGAGCGACACACTGCTGCGTGCCTTCGAGCGGTGGGAGCAGTATCGCCTGGGCACGAACATCCGCGCCTGGCTATTCACGATCCAGTATCACGCGTTCGTGAGCCGGCGCCGTCGTCTTGGCACGCGGGAGATGAGCGAGAACGAACGCAGCCCCACGGCGCGTGAGCCGGTGGGAGAGGCCGATCCCGAGCAGCGCTTCTACGACTCGTTTCTCGATGATGAGATCGTGCGCGCCATCGAGGCGCTGCCGGACGAATACCGCGCGGCCGTTGTGCTCAGTGACCTGCGGGAACTGCGGTATGCGGAGATCGCGGAGCTGCTCGGGGTGCCTGAAGGGACGGTGAAGTCGCGGCTCTTTCGCGGACGTCGATTGCTGCAGCGCGCGCTGCGGGGGTATGCGGAGGAGATGGGGTATGTGAAGCCGCTGGCGCTGGCGAGTTAAGGGGAGGAAGTAGCGATTACACGGCCAGGAGGTGCTGGACCGCGCCCCGGGTAAGGGCCGCGCGCACGTGACGGACGGGGAGGTGGCGGCGAATGTCAAGCTTGACGCCGCGATCGGCCTCCGCTTAGAAGCGCCAGTTTCGAATGGTCTGCTCAGACGGCTCGAACTCGGCCGCCAGTTCCTTCGGTGTTCGTCTCGCGCGGACCAAGGCGATGACCTGCTCTCGAAGGCCGGCGGGCAGGCTATAGGACGACGGGGCATCGATGACTCCTCCTCTCTTCACAGAGAGTAAGGCTCCACCGAACCGAGTCAACTCCACATTGACACCTCGGTGGTGAGCCACTCGTACGAGGCCCGATTTAGGCCCAATACGGTTCAGTCCGAGCCATACGACCTCACGGTGGCGTCGGGCCAGAATATAGCGCTGAAACTACAAACTGAACAGTATTGGGGCTAGGCCGGCGTTGACAAAGTATATTGGTTCTTGTATACTCCGTCGTGGATAGCAAGCCGCTCCTCTGGGTCGGATCGTCGCGCGAGGACCTCCGCGAGCTGGGGCCGGACGTCCGCATGGAACTCGGTACCGACTTGCGACGCGTGCAATCGGGCCTCCAGCCGCGCGACGGGAAACCCATGGCCTCCGTTGGCGCTGGCGTCATGGAAATTCGCGTGCGTGTGGCCGGCGCATATCGGTTGTTGTATGTCGCGAAGTTCGCAGAAGGCATCTACGTGTTGCACGTCTTCCAGAAGAAGTCGCAGAAGACCAGCGGATTGGATCTCGAGATCGCGCGGACGCGGCTGGCCGCCGTTCGCCGCACACGAAGGGAGTGATCGCTATGGCGACGAAAGTACGGCGGGGGTCAGGGAACGTGTTCGCGGATGTGGGATTTCCACGGGCCGAGGCGGCCCATCTGCTCATCCGCACGGACCTCATGCTCCAGATTGAACGCGTCCTCAAGGCGCGTAAACTGACCCAGGCGAAGTCCGCCACGCTCCTGCACGTCACCCAGCCGCGAATCAGCGACCTGCTGCGCGGGAAGGTCGAACTCTTCAGCATCGATGCGCTCGTCGAGATGCTCGCCCGCCTCGAGATCACGGTGACCGTACGCATGAAGTCCTCCCCGCGAGTTGCATAACGTGCGCTGAACCTGACGAGCGAAACAAGGAAGCTCGCTCCGCTCGCATTTCATTGGAATCGCTCGCAGGTTAGCTGGGGCGTTATGCTACCCAGCCTGCGACCGGGACAGGCTTGCCTAGTGTATATACTCCATATATACTCATGGCATG
>JBBSVF010000075.1:0-11645 GCA_038233745.1 Gemmatimonadales bacterium | reverse complement strand
GCGCGAACTCGGACGGCGATACGCCGCGAAGTATCTGCGGCTGCGGGACACTGCCGCGACGCCATGATGTCACTGGGTGGGCTTTGGAGGCAGGCGTTCACGGGTGCGCTCAGCGTCGCCGCGCTGGCCGGGTGCGCTCAGCAGCCGGCAGTGCCACCCGCAACCCACACGACGTACGCGGAGCTCGATGCCGCCGGCGCCGCCCTCACGAACTTCGAGCAGATTCCGTACGGTAGCGGCGCATTGCAGTTCGGTGAGCTGCGCATGCCGGAGGGAGCCGGCAAGGTTCCGCTCGCTGTGCTCATCCACGGCGGCTGCTGGCGCTCGCAGTACGGACTTCGCTACATGCGTCCGGCCGCAGAGACCCTTACCGCCAGCGGGTCCGCTACCTGGAACATCGAGTTCCGTCGTGTGGGTGACAGCGGCGGCGGCTGGCCCGGCACCTTCCGTGACGTGGCCGATGCGGTCGACGCCGTGCGTCAGCTCGCCGCCGCCAACCCCCGCATCGACACCACGCGCATCACGCTCATAGGTCACTCGGCAGGCGGCCAACTGGCGCTCTGGGCAGCGTCGCGCGATCTCGTGCCATCGCCCCCGGAGATCGCCGGCACGGCGCCGCTCCGTGTGCAGCAGGTCACGACACTCGCCGGTATCACCGACATCGTGACGTACAGCCGCGAGCGCGGAGGATGCAACGCCGCCGTGGTCCCGCTCATGGGCGGGACGCCAGAGGAAGTGCCGGAGCGCTACCGCGCGGTGAATCCTGTGCAGAGGCTGCCGCTGAGTGTCCCGGTTCTACTGGTGCAGGGAGCCAGTGACGATATCGTACCGCCGGCGCAGGCGACGGAATACGAGCGGCTGGCTCGGGCGGCGGGAGCCCTGGCTCGGGTAAGAATGGTCGCTGGGGCGACGCACTTTGATGTGGTGGCAGCGGCGGGGTTGAGGTAGGGCGGCGGGATGGATGCTAACGGCGACGGGAGAGTTCGCGGCCGGGGTCGGGAGCGCTCGGCTGTCAGCTGTCAGTGTTCAGTGTTTTACGGCGACGGGAGAGTCCGGCGCGAGGGCGGGGAAGCGCTCGGCGTCATCGTCATCCTGAGCGCAGCGAACGATCTGCAGGTCCTTCGCTGCGCTCAGGACGACAGAGTGACATGACTTTGCCGAGCGCTCCTCAGCCCTGCGCAGATCCCGACCCGTCGCCGTTAAACACTGGCGGCCGAGAGCTGACAGCCGAGAGCTCCTCGGCCCTGCGCACAACTTTGCACGTCGCCGTTAAACACCGCCAGAAGAGCCCCCACACTCCCCCGATGAGCCGCAGGATCGAGAGCAGCATCGTGAAGCGCCGAGCGAGCATGAGGCTCTCCGCGTTGAAGGAGTGGGCCGCGCGGCACTGGGACTAGTAGAAGTTGCGCAGCTCCACCCGGGTGTTGTTCAGGTAGACCCCCGTGAAGCGGACGGTGTCGCCGATACGCAGGCCGTTGTAGCGATTCACGTCGGTCGTGCTGGTGTTGTACGGCAGCGAGACCGTGAGCATCACGCCATTGCCGGCGTCCACCGAGAAGAGTCCGTTCTGGCGATCCAGCCCGCGAACCGTCCCCTGCACTTGCTGGACATTCCCGCTCGTCGTCCCCGACGACGTGTTGCCACGGATCGATTGCGTCACCCACAGGGTGTCGGTGTAGTAGCCGCCGTTGCTGTTGAGCACGCGCGCGTTCACCTGGTCACCGTTCTCGAGCGACGTGACGGCGTATACCTGGTTCTGGTAGATCACCGCGGTATTCGAGTTGTAGCCCAGGCCGACGCTGGATCCGTTGCTCTGCTGCAGCGTGATCTGCTGATTGCGGGTATCCACACCGCGAATCGTGCCGGCCACCTGCTGCGCGTTGCTGTTGCCGCCACCGCCAGCGCCACCGCCACCGCCGAGCACGCTGCCCAGGATGTCGCCAAGCCCGCCTGTCGCGGAGCCGCATGCGCTCAGCGTCGCCATCATGGCCACACTCGCCACCAGGCGGGTGACCTTCAGTCCTGCGTTCATGAGCCGTCTCCAGAGAGTTGTGGAGACGGAAAGAGCAATCCCGGTGCCGAATGGGCACCGGGATGCAATGAATGTCAGGCTTTCACACCGATCAGATCGCCCGCATCGGTCTTTTCGTCCGACGCAGTGAGCCAGCCGATCGCCTCGTCCTCCGTGTTGAACAACCGCATCGGTCGTCCCAGCAGCACCGCTACCTTCTCGGCCAGGTACTTCTTGATCCCGGTCACGCCGATCAGCGCGTAGCGCCGGATGTAGGGCGCCGTGACCTTCGAACTTTCCTTGAACATCGACACCACCCCGCTCGAGGCGATGGTGTCGCGAAGATCGATCAACACGAGCACGCTGCCCAACCGCTCCCTCATCAACTCGGTATCCGCCGCGATCACCTCGGCGCGCAACGACTCCAGATCGTTCTTGAAGCCCGAATAATCCAGATGCATCCAGGCCCTGTCGTTGTCATGACGCCATCGTGATTTCATGCCGGAAGGTCAGTGCGAGGCGAGCTTGTCAGTCCAGAGCCCGGGATGACGACGCTTGAGGTCGGCGATCTTGGGCGCATCGTTATAGCGGATGTACGGCTCGTCTGGATGCAGCGTTGCATAGTCCTGATGGTAGTCCTCAGCGGTCCAGAAGCCATTCAGCGGGGCAACTTCCGTCACGACCTTCCCCTTGACGTTCTTGCCGCGCTCGAGTTGGGCGATATAGGCGGACGCGGCGCTGTGCTGCGCTTCACTGGTATAGAAGAGCCCGGAGCGGTACTGGGTGCCGACATCGGGTCCCTGCCGGTTGAGCTCGGTAGGATCGTGGGCGACGGTGAAGAACACCTCCAGCAGCTTCGTATACGACACCTTCGCGGGATCATATACCACCCTCACGGCCTCGGCATGTCCTGTCGAGCCGGTACCGACCTGCTGGTAGTTCGGACGGGCCTTCGTCCCGCCTGCGTATCCGGAAGTGGCCGCAACCACGCCGTTCACATGCTGAAACACCGCCTGCACGCCCCAGAAACAGCCGCCAGCGAACACGACAGTGTCCAGCTTCGCAGCGGCCGGAACGTTAGCCGCTTCGCGCGCGGACGGGGCGGCGGAAGCAACCCCAGCCGATAGCGCCATCATCGCGAAGGCACGAGAGAAATGTCGAATCATGGGAACTCCAGAGGCTGAAGAGGCAATCATCCTGCTCCCTTCATATACGCCGCACACAGCCCATTGGTTCTCACGTTCTGAAGATTTTCGCCTCGATCAGGCCGTACGGCGCAGGCGTGGGAACGAAGATCTCATTCGGATTGTCCAGCCCGAGCGGTGCGAGATCCACGAGCAGATGATGGCTGTTGGGCATGGTGATCGAAATCTCGTCCACACGAGGGCATCGCTCGATCACGGCCGCGCCCATGGCGTACAGCGTGTGCTGCACCGACCGGCTGTCGTGATCGGCAAAGGTCTCCAGCAGCGCGCGACGCACGCCTGTGAACTGGTCGTCGAACCCCTTGGTGTCCGTGGCATACCGCCACCGCGTGCTGATCGATGTCGCCATTATCCGATCGTCGGTTTCCGGGAGCGTCGTGTACTGATCTCGCGGGTAACCGCTGAACCCGGAGCGCGCCGACTTGAGCACGGTCAGACGCTCGATTCCCGCCTCCACGGTCTCATCTCCCGCTCTCGTGCGCCGCACCTCGGCGCGCCGCACTTCCGCGCCGCCCCGCTGGAAGGCATGGTCATGCGGCACGCCGTTCGCCTCCAGGCGGGACCAGGCATGCTCCGCGATCGACACGCGCGCCGCATGCGCGGCACCACTCGTCTGCAGGAAATGCGCAGCCAGTTCGCGCGCAAACTCCTCGTTGGTGCCAAGGCGAAGCTCGCTCGCCTTCGCATATACGGTGTTCTTCATCGTATCTGTGGGCAGCACCTTCGCGTTGTCGCCATCCAGATGCGCCGCGCCGAAATCTCCCTCCAGCGTCACATCCACCACCAGATCGTGAAGCCGGTGCACAGCGCCATCGCGCACCACCTTCATCAGGCGGATATCGCTCTTCCCATAACTGTTCTGTCCGAGCACTGCCGCCATGATCAACTGCCTCGATAAGTGGAGTAGCCGAAGGGACTGAGCAGCAGCGGAACATGATAGTGCTGCGGACGCTCGCCCACGATGAAGTCGATACTCGTGCGCGGATAGAACGCCTCACGCCCTGTCGCCTCGAAATACTCGCCGACCTCGAAGGTCAGCCGGCAGATGCCAGCGCTCATCGTCGCGCCCTCAGGCACGAGCGACGGCACGCGTCCGTCTGCATTCGTGCGCGCGCTCATCACGAGCGTGATGTCGCCGCTCGCGTCCATCTGCTCGAGGCGCACCGAGATATCCGCGGCGGGCATGCCAATCGAAATGTCTAGTACATGCGTGCTGATCGTGACGACGCCGCCGCTCATCGCTCCGGTGGTACGAGCTGTTCGAGCCGCAACAGCGTGATCTCGCGCTGCTCGCGGATGGCGATTGCGAACTCCACATCCGGCGCGTTGCCGAGCCGCTCCCTGAGCGACGCGAGAATCTCGTCGGCAGTCCTCCCCTTCGCGCGAATCAGGAAGATGAATCCGAATCGGTCCTCGTACTCACGATTGCCTTCGAGGATGGCTTCCTGGACCGCTGCATCGCCAGTCGCCACTCCGCTCTGCTCGGACGACGCCCAGCTCGCCGCCGTGGTCGCGACGTCCGCTACCGACGTCTGCTCACCGATACGGGGATGATGATCGAACGCCTCGATCCAGTCATCGCGATGGAGCCGCTCCGCTGCCGACTCCGCAGCGGTGAGGAGGCGGTCCCGCTCGCCGAACGGCCGGCTTCCCAGCATGTTCGCCACCCACCGCGATGACCCGTTACACAACGCCAGCGTGGACGCACACTTCGCCGGCGACATCTCGTCCAGCTCCTCGACGGTTACGGTCACGGCTGCGCGCCCTGCACGCGGTGTCCGAACAACCGCAGCCGCGCCACACCCCCATCGGGATAGATGCTGAGCCGCGCATGCGTGGCCTGCGGCATGGCCTCCGTCGCGAAACGATGCCGCGCGTTGGGCTGCAGCTTCGACGGCGGCACGATCTGCGTCCACTCCACCTCGCTGCCCAGCAACTGATCGGCCGTGGCGCCTGGCATGTCGCACACCTCGATCATGCAGCTGTCCGGCGCATTGCCCTTGTAGTGATCGGTATCCACCTCGGCCCACTGAATCGCCCCGCGATCAGCCAGCCGCACGATGGTCCAGTCGTGGCCCGGCCCTCGGCGACGGCGCGTCTCCCACCCATTGCCCATGTGCGTCGACCGGCCCGGCAGCAGCAGGTTCTGCCGATCGCCGAAGAACATGTCGCTGCAGACCATGCTGTACCCGCCCTGCTCCATCGCGGCGAGATCGATCAGCGACGCGGCCCCTCCATACCGATTGGCCTTCACCTCACCATGCACACGCAACCGCGCCACACCACCATCGGGAAAGATGTTCAACCGCAAATGCGTCACGCGACGATCGTCAGCAATGCGGAACTTGTTTTTCGTATCGCCCGCCAGCAGCGACGGCGGCAGCAGCTCGTGCCACGACGGCGCGTCGATCAGCTCGTCCAGTCCCGGCGTCCCGTTCAGCGCACACCCTTCGATGCTTGCGCGCTCGGGAAAGTTTCCACGGAAGAAACTGGTATCGATCACCACGCCCCGCACGATGCCAGGCGCACCAAGCTGCAGGATGAGCCAGTCGAACCCCTCGGAACGGCGACGCCGGGTCTCCCATCCGTCCATCCATTTTCCGCGCTCGGTATACTCGCCCTCGCGCCACTCGGCCTCGCCGGGCTTGAGCAGCGCCTCCTTTGGCGCGAAGAACTCGTCGTTCGCCGCGAGCACGCGTCCGCCCAGTCCCTCGGCGGCCAGGTCCACGAGTTCGGTGAAGTCGCGGGTGTCATCCATGGTGTCAGTCGTCGTCAGGAGATGGTGCCCGGAAGGACTCCGGAAAAGGTACCGTCATCGTACACGACGGTGCCGGCGACCAGTGAGGCACGGACCGCGCCGCGCAGCGTGCGTCCCGCATACGGTGTGATATGATGACGATGTTCCAGCGCGCCCGCATCGACGTCCCAGGTGGCCTCGGGGTCCCAGATGACCAGGTCGGCATCGAAGCCGGCCGCAATGCGCCCCTTCCGTGTGCCAAGGCCTGCCAGATGGGCTGGCGCCTCACCGAGCCAGCGCGCCACCTGCGCGACACTGCCACCGCGCTCGCTCGCCGCTGTCCACGTAGCCGCAAGACCGAGCTGAAGCGACGCGATCCCACCCCAGGCCTGGAAGAAGTCACCGCTCTGCAGTTCCTTGAGCTCCGGAGGACACGGTGAGTGGTCGGTGGCCACCATGTCGAGATCGCCCTCGAGCAGCGCATGCCACAGGGCCTCGCGCGTGACGCCATCGCGAATGGGCGGAGCGCACTTGAATGCAGTCGCACCATCAGCGATCTCGCCCGCCGCGAAGGTGAGGTAGTGTGGGCACGTCTCCGCGGTCACCCTCACCCCACGTTCGCGCGCGTCCCGCAGGATGGGCAACGACTCCTCGCTCGACACATGCACCACATGCACGCGCACTCCGTACTCCTCGGCGAGACGCACCAGCAGGTGCACCGCTTCGGTTTCCGCGCGCGCCGGCCGGCTGGCGAGATATGTGTCGTAGCGCCGAGAATCTCCCGCGGGCATCGGCGCGAGATGCCCGGGCAGCTCGGCGTGTGCCATGAGCGTCGCGTCGTGGCGCGCGAGGATGGGAAGCACCATCCGCAGGTCGCGCTCATCCACCGCCGGAAATTCCTCCACACCCGAGGGCACCAGAAAGCACTTGAACAGCCGCATGCCGTCCGTGGCCATGGCATCGACTTCGGCGGCGTTGCCCGGCACCACCCCGCCTATGAACCCGATATTCACGAGCGCATGACGCCGAGCAACGACGCGCTTCGCATCCAGTGCGGTGCGCGACGTGGTGGCCGGGATGCTGTTGAGGGGCATGTCGAAGATCGTCGTCACGCCACCCGCCGCAGCCGCGCGCACCGCCGTGGCGAATCCCTCCCACTCGGTGCGCCCGGGGTCGTTCACATGCACGTGGGTGTCCACGAGCCCGGGCATCACGACGTCGGCGCCCGCGTCGCGCTCGGCCACGCCAACAACCATCGCGTCACGCTCGCCCACGAGCACGATGCGTCCGTCGCGCAGGAGGACGGACGCCGGTCGCAGCCCGCGCCCCAGCAGCACGCGGTCGCTGCGGATCAGGAGATCCGGCGCGTGAGCCGCCACCGTCAGGCGGTGTCGGTCCAGAAACGTCGCACGAGGTTTGCCGCCACATCGCGACGGTAGTCCCCCGTCGAGCGTATATCATCGATCGGACTGATCTCTTCGCGCAACGCGATCAGCGCCGCGTCGAGCCCGTCCGGCGTGGCGAGTGCGGCTTCGGTGCGCGGCAGCCGCACGGTGGTGGCCGCCACACTCCCCATCGCAATGCGCGGCGCGTCATTGCGCACACCGGCCGCCACCAGCTTGGAGATCGCCTGCGCCGCACGCGTCCCCACCTTCCGGAACCACTGACGCCCATGAACGCGCGGAATCTCGAGGGCCACGATCAGCTCGTCCGGACGCATGACGGAGGCGCGATAACCGGTGTAGAACGTGGTGAACGGCACGCGTCGCTCCGCCTCGGCGCTGCGAAGGACAATCGTCGCCTCGGCTACCGCCAGCACCGGGAGTGCGTCGCCAGCGGGTGACCCGTTGGCGACGTTGCCACCCAGCGTTCCGCGATTCTGGATCTGCAGACCACCGATCTGCGATGCGGCCGACACCAGCATCGGCAGTCGCTCGCGTACTGCCGCATGCTCCATGATGCTCGTGTACGTGGCGAGCGCGCCGATGCTGAGTGTGTCTCCCGACGCGTCGATCGTGCGAAGTGCATCGAGACGATCCAGGTCGATGAACCGCTGCGTGGCGAGGGTGCCGAAGTTCAGCCCCACGTACACATCCGTGCAGCCCGCGATCGGTTGGAGGGCCTCGTCGCGCATCATGCGCAACGCCTCATCGACACTCGCGGGACGTCGCAATTCCAGCGGGGTGAGCGCCGACCTCACGCTGTGGCCTCGCGGGCCTTCATGATCGCGCGATAGATCGCTTCATAGCCGGTGCAACGGCAGAGATTGCCCGCAAGCGCCACGCGAATGTCATCCAGCGACGCGTCCGCAGGAATCGTGGACGCTACGAGCACCATTCCCGGAGTACAGATACCGCACTGGGCACCAGCCTCGTTCATGAAGTGGTGCTGCAGCGGATGATCGTCGCCCAGCCCCTCGATGGTGGTTACCTCGTGGCCCTCCGCCTGCGCCACCGGCACCAGACACGACACTACCGGCACCCCGTCGATGAGCACCGTGCAGGCGCCGCACTCACCTTCACCGCAGCCTTCCTTGGTGCCCGTGAGATTACACTCCTCGCGCAGCACGTCGAGCAGCCGGCTCATCGGATGCGCGGCCACCTCGGTGGCGGCGCCGTTCAGCGTGAAGCGCATGCAGCGTACACGATCTCGGGTGTGGCGGGAATCTCGCGCACGTCGATCGCGAGATGGCGAATGGCGTTGATCACCGCCGGTGCAGGGCCATCTATCGGCAGTTCGCCGAGCCCCTTGGCGCCGAATGGGCCGTCCTCGTAGGGGTTGTCGAGGATCACGATGTCCATCTCCGGCGTGTCCAGTGTCGTGGGAATCGTGTAGTTCGTGAGCGACGCGTTAGCCATGCCGCCGTCGCGCATCACCACGCGTTCCAGCAGCGCGAAGCCCAGCCCCTGCGCAGTTCCGCCTTCGATCTGCCCCTTGGCGAGCGCCGGATGGATTGCTTTCCCGAACTCCTGAACCGCCGTGAACTTCACCGGCCGCACCTCGTACGTATCGCGATCGATCTCCACCTCGGCCACATCGCATCCCCAGGCGTAGGTGGCGTATGCGTCGCCGCTGTAGGTGTCGTCGTTCCACTGGATCCACGCGGGCGGCTCGTGCTCCTTGAGCACCTCCAGCGCGCCGTGGCGCGCGAAGTATTCCGCAGGCGTGAGGTTGCCCAGTCGTTCGCGCATCTCGGTGGCGCAGCGCTGCAGGATGCGGCCCACCACCATGCAGGTGCGGCTCGCCACCGTCGGCCCGCTGTCGGGCACCTTCTTCGTGTCCGGCTGGGCGACTTCCACGTCCTCGTATGGAATTCCCATCGAGTCCGCGACAATCTGCGCATGCATGGTGCGGGTGCCCTGTCCGATCTCGGTGCTCGAGACCAGGATCCGCACGCCGGTGGGCGTAAGTGCCAGCTTGGCCTTGGAGGCCAGGCGCAGCTCGCCACTGCCCGTGAAGCCCGCGCCATGGTAGAAAAGCGCCAGCCCGATGCCCCGGTTGGTACCGCGGAGAGCTTCACGTCGCGCCCGGAAGTCCGTCCGTCGCACCGCCTCGCGCAGCACATCCAGTGCACTGCAATCGCCGGTGAGAATCTGTCCCGTGGCGGTCGTGTCGCCGGGACGCAGGGCGTTGAGTTCGCGGAAGTCCACCGGATCCATCTCCAGCGCTTCCGCCACGCGGTCGATATGCGCCTCCACGGCGAACAGTGTCTGCGGCGCGCCGAAGCCGCGGAAGGCGCCGTTCGGTGGCGTGTTCGTGAACATCGCGCGCCCGCGAATCCGCGTGTTGTCGCAGCGGTACGGCCCTGCCGCGTGAATGCCGCCGCGCGAGATCACCACCGGACTCAGCGTGACGTACGCGCCACCGTCAATGACGATGTCGACGTCCATCGCCACAATGCGCCCATCCTTCATCACACCCGTGCGATGGCGCACGATGGACGGATGCCGCTTCGTGGTGGCGACCATGTCCTCCGTGCGATCGTAGATGATCTTCACCGGGTGGCCGGACTTGAGCGCCAGCAGCGTCGCGTGACCGCTGATCATCGACGGGTACTCTTCCTTGCCACCGAATCCGCCGCCCGTCTCCGTCTGTACCACGCGGATGTAGGCGTCGTCACCCATCAGGCTCTTGAGAGCCTTCTCAACATAGAACGGGCACTGGATGGAACCATGGATGGCGATGCCGCCCTCTTCCGGCACGGCGATCACTCCGTTGGGCTCGATGTACACATGCTCCTGGTGCCCCGTGCGGTACGTGCCTTCCACGATGACGTCCGCCTCGAGCATCCCTGCCTCGACATTGCCCTTGTCGATGCCGAGCGATTTGAGGATGATGCCGGAGGTCTCGGGGTCGAAGAGCGGCTCCTCGCGCTCATATTCGATCACCACCGTCGCGGCGTTCAGCGTCTCCCGGTCCGCGTGCGCGAGCAACACGATCGGCTCGGCCAGGTGCAGCACCTCCTGCTCCACCAGGTAGGGCTGGTCGTCCTCGAGGAGCGCCACGACGTTGCGACCCGCCGCGGGAATGTCGCGCCAGTCCACGATGGTGAATCCCGTGGTGTCGAAGTCGTAGCGGATACCCGTGACGCGGCCGCGCGCGATCGTCGAGCGGATCGTGCGGCCATGCAGCATGTCGGGAAAGACGAGGTCGTCGGCGTATTTCGTGCGGCCGGTTGCCTTGCCGATCCCGTCCTTGCGTACAACGCTGGTGCCTACGGCGGGCATGCGGACACTGTCCTTGACGGCGGGACGCGAAGATGCGGGATGCGCGCGGCGATGGCAAGCACTATTCTCCTCGTCCGCGCGACTCCTGAATGTACCCTCAGCTCCCTGTCGATGTCCGCTCCGGTCGTGCACATGGAATACCCCGCCTGGGTGGACGAGGTGGTGGACTGGAACGCGAGCTATCGCGACGACGAGTTGAAGATGCGCCTCGCCATCGCTGTCTCGCACGAGAACGTGGAGCGCGACACCGGCGGCCCCTTCGGCGCGGCGATCTTCGAACAGGCCTCAGGACGACTCGTCTCCGTGGGGATGAACAGTGTCGTGCGTCTCAATAACTGCACCCTGCACGGCGAGATGGTGGCCTTCATGATGGCGCAGCAGCGCGTGCAGTCGTTCAGCCTGTCGACGCCGGGACTCCCGGTGCATGAGCTGTTCACGAGCTGCGAGCCGTGCGCCATGTGCCTTGGCGCCACTCTCTGGAGCGGCGTCAAGCGCGTGGTCTATGGCGCGGGGCGTGAGGACGCCTCGCGCCTGAATTTCGAGGAAGGTCCCGTGTTTCCGGAGTCGTACCAGTATCTCGAGGATCGCGGGATCACCATTGTCCGGAACGTCCTGCGCCACGAGGCGCAGGCGGTACTGGAGCGCTACCGCGCGCGCAGCGGCCAGATCTACAACGGGTGACGATGTCCCACTCCACGCCTGACGACGCCCTGCGCCGCGCCAACCTGGATTTCGCGCGCCGTTATCCCGGCGAGGCCGGCGCCCGTCAGCCGGTGCATACCGTGTACGGAGGCGCGCAGCTCTTCGGTCCCGATTCGGCGCGTAAACTGGGCGACGTGGCCCTCCGCGCCCAGCGCGAGTACATGTCGGATGCCGCCGCGCTGGGCGCCGCCGTCGGCATCGCGGACCATCCCGCGCTCGAGACGATTTTCCGCCGAGTGGTGGAGAAGCTCGAGCGGGAGGCG
>JBBSVF010000074.1:0-11780 GCA_038233745.1 Gemmatimonadales bacterium | reverse complement strand
CGCTGCGTACACGCATCAGTGCTGCGGTCCCCCTCGCCACCTGGGAGCGCTTGCGCGACACCGTGGCCGCACGCGGACGGGGCGACGCCTGGCTACGCATCGGTGGCCTCAAGGGATTCGTGGATGGCTCCCTCGGCTCGCATACGGCCGCAATGCTCACGCCGTTCACCGACTCTCCGGCCGACAGCGGCTTCCTTGTTACTCCGGTGGCGCAGCTCCACGAGTGGACGGCGGGCGCGGACCGGGCCGGCTTGCAGGTGATCGTGCACGCGATCGGGGACCGCGCGATCCGCACCCAGCTCGACATCTTCGAGAGCGTCGCGCGCGAGAATGGACCGTCCACGCGCCGCTTCCGGATCGAGCACGCGCAGCACATCGCGCCGGCGGACATGCCACGATTCGCGCAGCTCGGCGTCATTGCCAGCATGCAGCCTTACCACGCGATCGACGACGGGCGCTGGGCTGACCGCGTGATCGGCCCGGAGCGCGCGAAGGGAACGTACGCCTTCAGGGCGCTGCTCGACGCGAAGGCGACGCTGGCGTTCGGGAGCGACTGGTTCGTGGCGCCCCCCACCCCGCTCGAGGGAATCTACGCCGCCGTCACGCGTCGCACGCTGGACGGACGCCACCCCGACGGCTGGGTGCCGGAGCAGCGCATCACGGTGGAGCAGGCGCTGCGAGCCTACACCACCGGCGCCGCGTACGCCGGTTTCCAGGAGACGGAGACGGGGATGCTCCGCGCCGGGATGCTCGCCGATCTCGTGCTCATGAATCGCGACCTCACCCGCACCGAGCCATCTTCAATCCGTGAGGCGCGCATCCTCCTCACCATGGTCGGTGGCCGGATCGTGTACGACCCAGACGGGCGAACGCGGTAGCGGCCAGGAGACGACGACAAACGCAGGGCTCGAGCGGGAGCCCTGATGCAAGGCCGCCATCACCAGTTCGCGATCTCCGCGATCGCCTGCTTGAAACTGTCCACCTGCGGCAGGATCGCATCCTCGAGCTGCGGCGCGTAGCCCACGAAGGTGTCGGTACTGGCCACACGCCGCACCGGTGCATCCAGCCACGCGAAGCAGTCGTCCGCAATCCGCGCGGCGATTTCCGCCCCGTATCCCCACGACATCGAGTCCTCGTAACCCACGATCACCCGCGACGTCTTCTTCACGCTCTCGTACACCGCCTCCTGATCCCACGGGCTCAGCGAGCGCAGATCGATCACCTCGGCGCTGATGCCGTGCTCCTCCTGCATCTGGTTGGCCGCGGCAAAGGCGCGCTGCACCGTGGCGCCATACGTCACGATCGTCACGTCGGTGCCCTCGCGCACCGTGCGCGCCTTGCCGAAGGGGATCATGAAATTCGGCCCTGGGTACGCGGCCTTGTTGTACGTCTGCCGATAGAGATGCTTGTGCTCCAGGAAGATCACCGGATCGTCGCATCTGATAGCGGTCCGCAGCAGGCCGTTGCCATCCAGCGCATTGCTCGGGCAGATCACGCGCAGACCGGGGCAGTGGGTGAACAGCGAGGCGCCGGTCTGCGAGTGATATACGGCGCCGCGGATGTAGCCACCGTAGGTGACGCGCACCACCACCGCCGACGAGAAGGCGTTGTTCGACCTCCAGCGCATGGTGGCCAGCTCATCACGGATTTGCATGTACGCAGGCCAGATGTAGTCGAAGAACTGCACCTCCACCACGGGCTTGAACCCGCGCAGCGCCAGCCCGATCGCGCGGCCGACGATGGTCGCCTCGGCCAGCGGCGTGTTGAACACGCGCTGGCCGCCGAACTCGCCCTGCAGCCCCCACGTCACCTTGAACACGCCACCCTTGCCCTTCACCTTGCCCAGGTGCTGCTCGCGCGAGACGTCCGCCACATCCTGCCCGAACATCACGATCGCCGGATCGCGTCGCATCTCGTCCTTCATGCACGCGTTCAGCAGATCCACCATCGTGGTCTCGTTGCCGCTGAACTGCGGGTCGTCCTCGGTGTCGAACTGCTCGCTCGTGGGATCCACATCCGGCGAGTACACGAAGTCGTACACCGTCTCGGGGCCGGGCTGCGGCTGCTCGAGCGCATCGTCGGTCGCTGCGAGCACGAGGGCATCGACTTCTGCGCCGATGGCGTCCAGCTCCTCCTGCGTCGCATGGCCCTCGGCGATGAGCCAGCGGGGGAAGGTGGTGAGCGGATCGCGCGCGGCATCTTCTGCGCGCTCACTCTCGGGCCGGTACATCACCTCGTCGTCGGAGAGCGAATGCGAGTACGGGCGAATCACCTTGGCATGCACCAGCGCCGGGCCCTTGCGCGCGCGGGCATGCGCCACGGCCTTCTCCATGGCCGCGTGGCTCGCGAGGAAATCGCAGCCGTCCACGTCCACGATGAGCAGGTCCGGGAATGCCGACACGAGCTTCGAGATGGAGCCGCCAGCGGTGCTCACCTCGATGGGCGTGGAGATGGCGTAACCATTGTCCTCCACCAGGTAGACCACGGGCAACTTCATGTTGGACGACGCGTTCATCGACTCCCAGAACTCGCCTTCGCTGGTCGTACCGTCGCCGGTGGTCACGAGCACCACCTCGTCACCGTGGAAGCCCTCTGTGAGCTCTGCCACCTTGCTCCGCAGCGACGCTTCGGCGCTGCCAGCCGCCTGCAGGAACTGGGTGCCCGTTGGCGACGATGTGCTCACGATGTTGAGCGCCTTGTGGCCCCAGTGCGAGGGCATCTGGCGGCCGCCGGAGCTCGGGTCGATCGCGGCACCTACCGCTTCGTACAGCATCTCGTTCGCGGTCATGCCGAGCTGCAGGCAGAGGGCACGATCGCGGTAGTACAGGTAGAACCAGTCGTAGGCCGGCTTCAGCACGAGACCTGCCGCCACGAGGATTGCCTCGTGCCCGGCGCCCGAGATCTGGAAGAAGATCTTGTTCTGCCGCTTGAGCTGGATCTCCTTGTCGTCGATCCGCCGCGAGAGCAGCATGGTGCGGTACGCGCCGACGAGATCGTCGCGCGAAAGGCCGGAGGGCGCTGCGCTCTTGCGGACGGCGCGGGTCTTGGTGGCCATGCGGTAGTCGGTTGGAGTCCTGGAGAGTGTGTGACGCCAGACCCGGAAGATAACCATGCCGCCCTGCCGGAACCGAAAGGCCTCGTTGTGAAACGCTGGCATTTGGCGTGCACAGCAGCGCACACAGCACTTCTTCCACCCGAGAGGATCATGACGACGTCATCCCGGCACTCCTGCCCATTCTGCGATCTCATCCAGGGAGCTGGTGAAGTCTCGATCTGCTACGAGGACGTCGACGTGGTGGCGTTCATGGACATCCAGCCGGTGAATGCGGGCCATGTGCTGGTGGTCCCACGAGCGCATCACGAATCGCTCGAGGACATTCCAGCGGGCCTCGCCATGCACCTGTTCGAGGTGGCCATGGAGCTGGCGCCGGTCGTGAAGCAGGTGGCGCAGGCGGATGGAATGAATGTGGTGGTGAACAGCGGCGCGGCGGCGGGACAGGACGTGTTTCACTACCACGTGCATGTGATCCCGCGGCGAAAGGGCGACGGATTCGACATCCCGCTGCCCTTCCCCTCATCCGAGATGCCCAATCGCACAGTGCTCGACATGAATGCGGCGCGCATCATCGCCGCCTTCCGGGATCCGATGGCAGTGCGCGCGCGCAAGGAGCGGCGACAGACGGATCGCCGAGCGCCCATCGATGTCGGCGACGGAAGCGCGCCGCCGCGCACGGTGGCGTAACAGCCGGAAGTTCGCTCTTGCGCACGCCGCGCACTGGCTGCAGTAATGGGGAGCGGCTGGGAATGCCGCTGCCAACGCACCCGGAGGCCGATGCTGCCATCAGCCATTCCAGACGTCATTGCGGTGAGTGGAACGAGCGGCCTGCGCCGCTCGTGCCTGACGACGCTCCGGTGCAACGCCTACCCCATCACGCGACACCCCGCGACCGGGACCATCCCGGTGCGGGGTGTCGTCTTTTTCAGCGAGGTGCAATGCCCGGTCGTCACGGTCATCGCGTCACTCTCCCCCACTCGCGTCGCAATGACCTGCGGCGCGCCCGTCCCCTCCTGCCCGCCGAACAGAAGCGAGCTGTAAAGCTCGCGGCGCTCCGCGATTGCGGTCGGCGATGCGTGTATTGCGCCGCGCCCCTCGAGTACTCCCGCGCCACCCTCGATCATGTGTATCCACTGGCCAGGGGCGGCGCAAACGCTGCCGGCAACGTGGTGTCCGCATGCCCTCCCTGCAATCGGCTCAAGGCGGATCTGCTGCCGGCGGAGTTCTTCATGCGCTATCCGTGGGCGGGCAGCAACTTCATCCATCACGCGCGCGCCGTCCATCGCGCGCTCAAGCGACAGGCTCGGCGCGCGGTGAGTCTGGCGATGGTCGCCTGACGGGATCACTGTAAAAGGACAACGCCCGACACGGTTTCGTGTCGGGCGTCGCGCCACACATGGACATCCCACCATCACATGGTGGCAGAGATTACGGATTGATCGGGAAGGGGGCGTTCCGGATCACCTGACCCGGTGTGCGCCAGCCTCCAGGGGGCTCGCGGTTGGTGTGCACCGGCGGAGCAGATGGCCGGGCCTGCGAAGGAACGGGCTCTGGCGCTGGCGTCTCGATACGCTCCTGGACGGGCGCGGGCTGCTGCTCTACCTGCGCCGGGGCAGCCACGGGCTGCTCGCGACGCACGCTCCTCACCACGGCTTTCGTACTGCGCGCGGCGCTGGGCGCCTTGCTCACTGCGGGCGCCTTGGGCGCCGGGGTGGGGCTCACGGAGCGCTCGGCGGCAGACACCACTTCCAGGCGAGAGGTCCCGTTGCTGGCGAGCTGAACGTCGCCGGCGCCAACACTGGCCAGATCGGACTTCAGATCATCGCTCAGGGCAGGCTGGCTCGCGCCCTTGGAGCACGCACCGGCCGCCACAAGGGCGATCACCGAGAGAGTTGCACGGATGGAGTGTCTCATGGCTGTCATACCCCGGGAGGGAGAATGGGTGCCAGGATCTGCTGGCGAGCGCGCTGATGGCCACGCTCTGGAAGGCGGGACTCACGGGTCCACAAGGTAGACGCGGCCAGCCACTGAAAGTTAGCGGACTCTACCGATTATTTCGCCCTTTTTCGCGGTGCCGCGCCGGTAGCGATCTCAGCCATTGAACGACCCGTCACGACCGAGCGGGTTTCACGAGCGACGGGATCTGTCTTGTCAGACGCATGCTCGTCACGATGCTTGATCAGCAGCCACTGCGGTCGACCCGGCCGCTTCATTCGGACAAGCACCCACCCGCCGCGCAGCCGTTCGCCATCCAGGACAATCTTCAGCTCGCCTGCCGCGTATCCCGCCCGGAGCGACGCCACGCCGCCGCCGTCCTCGGCCGCGTAGCTGCCACGGTCCCACAGCATCACCGAGCCACCTCCGTATTCGCCCTCCGGAATCGTGCCCTCGAAGCTGTTATACGAGATGGGATGGTCCTCCACCTCCATCGCGAGTCGGCGGGTACCCGGATCGAGACTGGGACCCTTGGGTACCGCCCACGATTTCATCACGCCGTCGAGCTCCAGCCGGAAGTCGAAGTGGAGATGACTGGCCTCGTGCTTCTGCACCACGAACTGCAGTGCGCGAGTCTGTCGCTTCGGCACCACGCCCTGGGGCTCGCGGGTGCGCGAAAAGTCCCGTTTGGCATTGTACTCGTTCAGCAGGCGCGCCTGATTCGCCGCAGGCTGCTTCTTCGTCACAGCAGCTGTCTGCGCCGGACGAGCCTTCTTCGCCGGAGGAGCTTTCGTCGTCGGCATCGTCGCGGTGGACCGCTTTGCTGTCTCACTTCGATTCAGCGTTGCGGACTTCTTCGCAGCAGGCGTCTTCTTCGCAGCAGTACGCCGCTTCCGCGCAGTCTTCGCCGCCGCTGTCTTCGCAGCGGGCTTCTTTTTCGCAGCAGTACGCCGCTTCCTCGCAGTTTTCGCGGCCGCGGCGCCCTTCGTCGCCCTGCCGCGTGGGCTCGTGGTCCTGGAAGTCGTGGTCATGCCCGCAGCGCTCGCGAAGACCATGCCCTCGCGGCCGCGGCGCCGGACTAGTAGTCCACCGGCCTCAGGTAACTCTCCCCGATCGCGGATCCGCTCACCATGGCCACGGTGGGCAGGCGCCTTTTCCAGTGCGTCGTGGCCAGTCGCCGGCTCACGAGTTCCACCTCCCCCGCATCGAACCCCCGGGCCACGAGGTCACTCGCGTCGTACCCGTGAAGCATCCAGTTCAGCAGTTCATCGGCCTTGGGGTAGCTGATGCCGAAGTCGCCCTCATCGGTCTGCCCCAACACGAGATCTGCGGTGGGTGCTTTGCCGACGATTGCCTCGGGAACGCCGAGGTGGCGCGCCAATGCCCACACCTGCGTCTTGAACAGGTCGCCGATCGGGTTGATGGGCGGAGAATCGTCAGCATGCCACGTGAAGTAGCCGAACAGACGCTCAGTCTTGTTCCCGGTGCCGAGGGGAATGGCTCGCAGCTTCGCCGACTGATCGAACAGCGCAATCATGCGCACACGCGCCATCACATTGCCGCGACGCGCACCATCGGCCTCGGCCTCGAGGGCGAGATAGCCGTCCACGGCGTCGCTGATGGGGAGCGTGAGCGAGGAGATGCCGAGTTGGTCGATCACGAGTTGCGCATGTGCCAGGCTGTCGGCGCTCGAGGTGCGGTATGGCATCCGGATGCCGATCACATTGGCAGGCCCGAGCGCGCGCGCCGCGAGGAAGGCGGTGACGGCCGAGTCCACGCCACCAGAGATGCCGACGACGGCTTTGGTGAATCCGCGACTGCGAGTCTCGTCCTCCAGAAAGCGCACGAGCCACCCTTCCAGCAGCGTGGCGTCGATCTCCAGGGGCGGGGGGCCTGCGGCGGGTTCCGCCACGAATACCGGCACCTTCGTCGCCGCCTCACCGCCGGCGCTCGTCGCGGACGGGCGCTCGTCCACGATGCCGGTAATCGCATCCATTCCGTCGAAGCGCAGCAGGTGCGGACTGTTCCGCTCCACGGCGTGCAGGGCATCGTGGAGATGCGGGATCATCGTCTCCAGGTCGGCGATGAGCGGCATATCGGCTCGTGCGCGCGTCACATCCGCGAGGTCGATTGTGGCGACGACGAGTGCCTCATCCCAGAGCGGCCCGCGAACGCGCACGTCGCCCTTGGGGCCCGCGAGCATCGCCGCGCCGGGAAACTGCTTGCCCGCCTCCGTGCCCACGAGATGCACGAGCGCCACGAACAGTCCGTGCTCATCCGCCATGTCGCGCGCCAGTCGCTCCCAGCGCGACACGCTGGCAGGGCCGGGCACGCCATCCTGCTTCGGCCAGGGACCTCGCGCCGGCGGCGCGGTGGGGACGACGATCAGTTGTGCGCCGTCGAGCGCGACGATGGTGCCGGTGAGGGAGTGCCACACGTCCTCGCACACCAGCATCGCTACCCGGCCCCAGCGCGTGTCGAAGGCGCGGATCTCACGGCCGCGTTCCACGAAGCGCTCCTCGTCGAACAGGCCGTACGTGGGCAGGAACACCTTCCGGTGTACATGCCGCACGACGGGCTCCGCGTGCCCCAGCGAGAGGTACAGCGCACTGTTGTACAGCTTGTTCTGCCACACTTCGTAGAAGCCCACGCACACGTCCACCGCGGGCCCGCGCCCGTACACGCCATGCAGATCGCGCGCGAGGACGCCGGCGGTAACCGCATGCTCGCGCACACCGCCTTCCAGGAAGTAGCCGCTGAGCGCGGTCTCGGGAAAGCAGACCAGTTCCGGACGCGGATCCAGTGCAGCCGCCTGTGCCAGGAAGGCGCCGATGCGCTCGAGATTGTGCGCGTAGTCACCCTTGCGGGGTTCGAACTGCGCGAGTGCGAGAGTGAGAAAGCCGCTCATGCATTAAGTATGTGCTGAACCTCACCGCAGGACGAGGGGAAACGTTGCATCCATCGCCCGGGTATGACTGCCATGCGTATCACACTGCTCGTCTGTCTCCTCACTGCCGCCCCGCTCGCGGCGCAATCCACCGGTCCGGCCTGGCAGATCGTCCCGCAGCCGCAATCGTCGGTGGTGCTCGCGCGCGACGGCTCCTTCCTGGGCGACATCGGCCGCGAATCCCGCGTGTCCGTTCCGCTGCGGACCCTCCCGCGCTACGTGGGGCAGGCGTTTGTGGCGGTGGAGGATCAGCGCTTCTATCAGCACGACGGAGTGGACCTGATCGGCGTGGCGGGTGCGATCAAGGGCAAGCTGCTGGAGCGCATCACCGGCGATCACCGCGGCGGCGCCAGCACCATCACGCAGCAGCTGGTGGGCAACATGCATCCGGATCTCATCGACCGGCGGGATGTGAGTTTTGCCCGCAAGCTGCGCGAACAGCAGGCCGCCCGCGAGATGGAGAAGCACTACTCCAAGGAGCAGATCCTCGAAGGCTACATCAACCAGATCAACTTCGGGCATGGCTGGTACGGGGTGGAGTCGGCCTCGCGCCATTACTTCGGGAAGCCGGCGGCGCGCCTCTCCCTCTCTGAGGCCGCAACCCTCGCCGCGCTCCCGAAGTCGCCGGTGGGCTACGATCCCGCACGCTTCCCGGATCGTGCGCGCTCCCGCCGCGACCTGATTCTCGGTCTCATGGAGGAGCAGGGCATGATCAACCCCGCTGACGCCGCGCGCGCGCGCGCCGAGCCGATCGTGACGGCCGCTAGCAATGGCACCAGCGCGCCTGCTGGCTACTTTGTGGACGCCGCCAGACAAGCCGCCGAACATGCGGGAGTGAAGGTGGCGGCGGGCGGTTTTCGCGTGTACACCACCGCCGACCCGGCACTCCAGCGCGCCGCGGTGAAGGCGCTGGTGGAGGGTACCAATCGGGTGGAGCGTCGCAGCGACTATCGCCATCAGCTGCTCGAGGGCGCCGTGTCCATGGACGACGTACTCGAGGGAATGATCGTGGCCATCGATCCCGCCACCGGCGACGTTCGCGCGCTTGTGGGCGGCCGCAACTATGCGCGCGCGCCCTTCAATCGCGCCACGAACGCGCTTCGCCAGCCGGGCAGCTCCTTCAAGCCCTGGGTGTACGCGGCTGCGCTCGAGGACACGATGAGCGCAGCGAGCATCGTCCCGGATACCGCGATCGCCATCCCGCTCGTCAACGGCGCCGTCTACCGTCCCGGCAACAGTGATGATCGCTACCTCGGCCCCATCACCATGCGCGAGGCGTTGATCCATTCGCGGAATCCGGTGGCGGTGCAGCTCGCCATACAGGTGACGCCTGACTCGGTGACTGCGCTGGCGAAGCGCACCGGCATCCATACGCCGGTGGCCCCGGTCCCGTCCAGCGCCCTCGGCGCCAGCGCCGTGCGCCCGCTGGACTACGTCGCTGCGTACACGGTGTGGGCGAACACCGGCAGCGTCGTGGAGCCGCGCATCATCACCCGTATCGAGGACGCTACGGGACGCGTGGTCTATCAGCGCGGCCCGTCCACCCCGCAGCCCGTGATCGATCCTCGCGTGGCGTTCATCGTGCGCGACATGATGCGTGACGCCTCCGAGCGCGGGACTGGCGCGCCTGCGCGAGCGCTCGTGCCGCACAGCATCCAGATCGCCGGAAAGACCGGGACCACCAACGACAATGTCGACGTGTGGTTCATGGGGATGACCTCGGACCTCGTGGCGGGTGTCTGGCTCGGCTTCGATCGCCCGCGCACGATCACGCACGGAGCGGCGGGCGGCTCGCTGGCGGCGCCGATCTGGGGCAACATGATGGCGGCGTACTATGCCGGGCGGCAGGCGCCTGCCCCCTTTGCCGTGCCGGAGGGGCTGGTGGCCGTGGAACTCGATCGCGCCACCGGACGCATGGCGGACGCCCTCACGCCGGCGGAGCAGCGCTATACGGAGTACTTCATTCCGGGAACGGAGCCGATGCCGCTGCGGTTGCTGCCCTGGATCGGCGGCGGGTTCGGCATGCTCGTGCCGTAGCCGCGATCACACGCGGCGGCGTACTGCCAGCGAGTCCGGCGTCCGGCGTCGCTTGAACGAACTGCCACAACGAACAAGTGCCACGGCCGAAGCCGTGACACTTTTCTCGATTTGATCGAAACGGACCAGTTCAGCGTCAGGCGACGACCGGACCTGTCCGACTCGCCGTGTTAGCGGCCGAGCTTGACGACGTTCTCAGCGGCCGGGCCCTTGGCGCCCTGGACCACGTCGAACTCCACGGACTCGCCTTCGGCGAGGGACTTGAAACCGTGGCCCTGAATGGCGGAATGATGCACGAAGCAATCCTTCTCGCCGTTCGCGGGGGTGATGAAGCCGAAGCCCTTGGTGTCGTTGAACCACTTCACGGTGCCGGTCGTACGCATAGCTGAACTCCTGAATGATGTTCGCATTGTCCGGCCGTCTTCGACGACCTCGCGTTGCATGTTAACGTGAATGACTCCCTCACGCGGGGGTTCGCCCTGCAACCTCGGCACTATGTCGCGGTTGCCACGATACGGGCGAAAACAACAAAAGGACCCGCTGGTGCAGGTCCCCTGATTCGTCGGAACTGGATCCCCCGAACCGAAGCACGGGGTGCATCGCCCTAGAATGATAGCACCCCCTGGTCCGGCGCGCTAGGGGGGGTGGCCGGTTTTCTAACCCCAGCCTCCCACCCCCCCCAGACGGCGCTCAGCCGCCCGCCGTCGCCTCTTCGGCTACCTCCATCATCGTGGGTTCGGCTGCCTCGCCCACCGTTCCCTTCGGGGCCGGCAGAAGCGCGATCGCAAAGGCCTCGTCCAGCGTGCTCACACAGTGGAAGGTGAGCTGGCTGCGGACCTCGTCAGGAATGTCCTCCATGTCCGCCTCGTTGTCCTTGGGCAGGATGATGGTGGTGATGCCGGCGCGATGCGCGCCCAGCACCTTCTCCTTCACACCGCCGATCGGAAGCACGCGTCCCCGGAGCGTGGCTTCGCCAGTCATCGCCACATCGCGGCGCACGGGGCGCCCAGACATCGCACTCACCAGCGCCGTGGAGATCGCCACGCCTGCACTCGGCCCGTCCTTGGGAATCGCACCGGCGGGCACGTGCACGTGCACCTCGATGGACCCGAGGCGGTCCTCGGGAATCTTCAGCGACGAGGCATGCGTCGCGGCGTATGTGAGCGCCGCGCGCGCCGACTCCTTCATCACGTCGCCCAGTTGTCCTGTGAGAATGAGCGACACATTGCCCCAGCCGCTCACCTGCACTTTCTCATCGTCCGAATCGGTCGAACGCGGCGCGCCGTGCAGCCGGCGGATCGCCGCCTCCACGAACATGATGTCGCCACCCATCGGCGTGTAGTACATGCCCGTGGCCACACCCACCTCGTTCTCCTCGTTCGCATGCTCGGGGTGCACGCGAGGCCGCCCGAGCAGCTCACGCACGTCCTCCGCGCTGATCGTCAGGTCGCCCTCTTCGCCAGAGGCGAGCTTGCGCGCCAGCTTGCGCGTGACCGCACCCACCTGCCGCTCCAGATTCCGCACGCCGCTCTCACGCGTGTACTTGGAGATGATCGACATCACCGCCTCGTCCTCGAACTCGATATTGCGACTCTTGAGCCCTGCGTCCTCGATCTGGCGGGGAATGAGGTACTTCTTCGCAATCTCTGCCTTTTCCTTCTCCGTGTAGCCGGCGAACTCCACCACTTCCATGCGGTCCAGCAGCGGACCGGGAATGTTCTGGATGAAGTTGGCCGTCGCGATGAACAGCACCTCACTCAGATCGAAGGGAATGCCGAGATAGTGATCGGTGAAGGTGTCGTTCTG
>JBBSVF010000073.1:0-11824 GCA_038233745.1 Gemmatimonadales bacterium | reverse complement strand
CGTACGTGTCTGCGCTGGGGGCGCCCTGCGTGCTGCCACAGTCCAGGAGGCGCGTGAGCCCTGTCTTCCCCAGCCGGCGTCTGATGTTGAATCCTGCGTTGCCGATGGAGCGGCCCGCCTGATTGAGCGTCGTTACCGGAATTGCGACGGAGTCATAGACGGCGGGCAGCACGCGCCAGACGGCGTCTGGCGCGAACGACAGAGTCTTCACGTTCGACGTATTGTCCTGCACGATCTGCATGGCCGTGCTCGAGTTCGTTCCGCTCACGCGCACCGTGGATGCGGAGCTCGCGGACCCGGACGGTTGATTCGCGGTTGCGCAGGCGCCCAGCGCCAGCAGGGCCAGTGTTGCGGTGAAACGCATGGAGGAGCTCCTGTGATGATTCGCGTGGTGGATGGGCAATGCCAGTCTCCGTGGAGGACACCCAGTATGCACTATCCCCACTTGTAGCGCATCAGTGAGGAGTAATACTCGACGCCCCTGTCCGTCGGCCATCAGGGAGCTGGAGTGGCCTCTCGGTGAGCAGCCGCGTGGTGAACCGCTGCCCCTCGGCGATCCGCTCCACCTCGATCGCGATGGCTTCCACGGCCTGCGCGAGCCGCACGGCATCGGACCCGAGCACCGCGGCGTCGTGGGAGGGCATGTCCTCGCGAAGGGTGAGGCGCGTTGCGCGACGCGCGCCCATCCAGGCGCCGATCCACGCGCCCACCACACCAGCCAACAGGGCGATAGATCCTGCGGCTCCGAAGAGCATCAGGTAGTGTTCGCGAGTGGTTCCCACGAAGTGCATCGGCCATGGACTCATCAGTACCTCCCGGTTGGTGACACAGTGTCTTCAAGCCCTACGCGTGACCCTTGCAGGATGTTTCTCGCAGCCGCGTTCGGGAAGAAGCCGAAGCACCAGGGGGACCTCAGAACCGAGAGATGCGAGAATGCGTCGGGCACCTACTCGAGGTGTCTCAGTGCTGACTGACGCACACGCACGTCCCCCGCGCCACCCTGCAGTGTCACCAGGAAGGCTGGATCAGACTCGCAGTTCATGAGCAGCGCGATCCGGCCGTGCTCACCGTCGTGACGACCACCGACGATCTCCACCGGCGCCGCGTGCGAGAAGCCCACATTGGGCAGGCGCTCACCGGCGAGCCACAGATCACCTTTGCCGCGCAGCTCCATCAAGGCCTCCCGGAGTCAGGGACGAATGGCAACCAGGAGTGCGTGGGCGGGACCGCGCCCGCCACGGGCACTCACCGCGCGATGCTCGACGCCGAACCCCGCGCCGCGCACGCGTGACTCGAAACTGCGGTCGCGGCTCTCCAGCCACCAGACCGCCCGGCCACCGGGAGCGAGCACGTTGCGAGTGCATGCGACCCCCTCTCCCGTGTAGAGCCAGGAATTGCTCGCCGTCGTGAACGCCTCGGCTCCATTATCCACGTCGAGGGCCACGGCGTCGTACTGCCCGGCCGGTCCGCGCAGGAGCGCGGCCACATCGGCGAGCCGGAGGTCCACGCGCGGATCATCCAATGCGGCGGTGCGCAGGCCAATCACCGGATCGCGATGCCATGCGATCACGTCTTCCAGCAACTCCGCCACCACCACTCGCGCGCCCTTCGGGAGCAATGGCAGTGCGGCTCGCAGGGTGAAGCCCAGACCGAGCCCGCCGATGAGCAATGTCGGCGCAGACATGCCGGTGAGGGATTCGCAGGCCGCAGCGGCCATCACGTCCTCCGAGTAATGACGCCGCGACGACATGAGCTCCTGGCCATGCGCGCGGATGCTGAACTCCCCGTCATGCCGCAACAGATCGAGTCGCGTGCCATCGGGCGCGATGGTGCTGCCGAGGCGTTCGGTGCGCTTCACCGCGTCATGGCGTGACGCCGGCCTTGCCGCCCACGAGCGCCCACAGCGCTCGCTCGAGCGTCGCCGGAGTCCAGTCGTCGCCAAGGGTGCTGGCACGCTCGCGCAGTGCGGCGGCATACCGTGCATAGAAAGCGGGCGTCCATTTCACCTCACCCAGGCCGAGCTGCGCCGCCACGAGTTCGTCGAAGAACGGGAAGTGTGCGGGGGCATAGGCAGCAACGACGGCGGACGCAGTGGCGGGACCGATCCCCGAGAGTGATGAGAGGAGCGCGATGGGACGTCGAGGATCCGGCACCGCGGCGAATGCTGCTTCGCTTACTGACCGAACGTCGTTCTCCTCGTTGCTGCGCACGAGCACGAGATTGGGAGCCCGCCACACCCCGCGCGCCATCTTCCATTCTGTGACCGCGATCAGTTCGTCGCGAGTGATGCCTGGCGTGGCGCGAGCGCCGATGGCTACTGGGAGCTCGGTGTGGTACCAGCGATCGAGCTCGGGCAGCCGAGTGACGCCCTGCGCTGCGACGACGTCGTCGTAGCGCTCGAGTGCGGCCCGGAGTGCGGCACCCGAGCGCGCGCGCTCAGCCACGATCAGGCGGCGGGGACCACCGCGTGAGGATGTCGGTTGAGCAGGACAGGAACGAAACCGGCGAGTGCCGCCGTGCATTCCGTCCGCAACAGCGCAAGCAGCAGGGCTGCGGCTGGCGACCGCTCATCGGATGAGCGCAATGCGGAGATCGCGGTACGTGGTGCGTGTGACATGATGCCTCCAGGGGAGGAACGGGAACATGGACACAGTGGCCGTACGTCCCAGGGACGCGCGACCGCCGCGCCACGCAACCGGATCCGTCACGGGTGCGTCCACGAGGCGGTGCCGCCAAGATTTCCCGCCTGGTCGGCGGCGTTCAGGAGCACGCGCTCGGGATCCTGCGTGATCGTGAGAGTATTCTGGTCGCCGAAGAGAATCTGCGTCGTCCAGCCCGTGCTCGTGCGGACTCGCACGACCCACCATCTGGCCGCCTCACCCGAGGCGGGGGTCCAGCGCAGCTGGCGACCCGAGACCACGATTGTCGGAATGCCGGGGGGCACGGCGTCGAGCCAGGGTGACGCGGGCACGAGAGCCGGACTGGCACTGGTGGCGGCAATCGCAGCGGCCGTGGCGCCGCTGTTACGCTTGAGGGTGGTGTTGCCGTTGTAGAGAATGAAGCCCGTTCCGGTGGGACGCGCGCGGATGAGCTTCACCTGATTCGGGATCTCGAGTTCCGTGAAGGCGCTGGTGGTGCCATCGGCCACGCGATATGCGGCGAGTCCGGGCCAGACGTGGCGGCCCATGGGATTCTGCGCCATCCACCAGTCGAGGAGCGCGGGAAAACTCTGCTGCGGCGCGGCGATGGACCAGTAGAGCTGCGGTGCCAGATAATCGACCCAGCCTTGCTGCAGCCACTTCCGGGAATCGGCGTAGATCGAGGCGTAGGCGTCCAGGCCATTGACGCCCGCTGGATTGCCGGGACGCCAGATTCCGAAGGGCGAGATGCCGACCTTGAGTGCGGGCTTGAGGGCGTGCACTTCGCGCGACATGCGCTCGATGAAGCGGTCGACGTTGGAACGCCGCCAATCGTCGCGCGAGAGGGTGCTTCCGGAGCGGACGTAGGTGGCGCTGTCGGGAAAGGGAATCGCCTTGCCGGTGGCGTCGTTCTCCACGTAGGGGTAGAAGTAGTCGTCGGCGTGAATGGCATCCACGTCGTACCGCTGCACGATGTCACGCACCACGTTCATCACATGGTCCTGCACCGCGTTCTCGCCCGGGTCGAACCACACCTGCGATCCGTAGATGCGCAGGCGATCGCGATGGGTATTGAACTGGTGGGTGGCCGCGAGCAGCAGGGTGTCGCGGGTATTGCCGGCGCGGAAGGGATTGATCCACGCATGCAGCTCCATGCCTCGCGCGTGCGCGAGATCAACGGCGAGGGCGAGTGGATCGAAGCCGGGATCCTTGCCCTGCACGCCGGTGAGCATGGCGGCCCACGGCTCCAGTGTCGAGCGGTAGACTGCGTCCCCTGCCGGACGAATGTGGAAGACCACGGTGTTGAGCCGAGCCGCGGCGGCGCGGTCCATTAGGTCCACCAACTCCGCGCGCTGCTGGTCGGCGGAGAGCGTGCTGCGCGTGGGCCAGTCGATGTTGGCGACCGTAGCGATCCAGACTCCGCGTGCCTCGCGAACGATGGCGGGCGGTGTGGTGTCCTGGGTGACGGGAGTGGGCCCCGGCGTGGGGGCCGTGATCGTCGGCGAGGTACTGCCGCAGGCCTGCGCCAGCGCCATGCACGAGCTCAGGATCAGGGAGCGCGCGACGAACGCGCGCTGTCGGCTTACGAGGAGAGCCATTGGCGATCAGGAAGAAGGAGCCGCGGAGGCGGTCAGGGCCACAGGGAGTGCGGAGACTCGTATGGAGGAAGAATACCGGCGGGCCCGGGCGCCCGAAATACGGTCGCATCTTTCGCCTCCGGATTCCGTCGCTAGAATGGGTTGGATGAGGCACACGCTGCTCGTCCTGACCGTCGCGCTGCCTGGCATGCTCGCCTGCACCGCGAGCACGCAGACCGCGTCGCCCTCCGCTGCCCCCCCCGCCCCGGCGTCCGTGGGACTGGAGGCCGCGATTGCCCGGGCACGCGCCGACAGCCTGCGGTATCCCTACACTGTGGCCGACGTGCAGTTCATGACGCACATGATCGGGCATCATGGGCAGGCCATCGAGATGTCACGCCTGGCGCCCGAGCGCGCTGGCAGCTCTGCGCTCCGCACCCTGGCGGCGCGAATCATCTCCTCGCAGGAGGACGAGATCGCCACGATGCAGCGCTGGCTGGAGGATCGTCGCCAGCCGGTGCCTTCGCCCTTCGCGCCGATGATGATGACGATGAATGGGATGGAGCACGAGATGTTGATGCCGGGCATGCTGACCCCGGCGCAGATGACGGAGCTGCGAAATGCGAGGGGTGCGGCCTTCGACCGCCTCTATCTGACCGGCATGATTCAGCATCATCGCGGAGCGACCTCGATGGTGCGTGACCTTTTCGGCACGGAGGGCGCCGCGCAGGACGAGACCATCTTCAAGTTCGCGAACGACGTGAACGTGGATCAGACCACCGAGATTGCGCGGATGGAGCGGATGCTCGCCGCGATGACACCGTAAGAGGAACGAGGATGACGAGAGCACTGAAGGGAGTGATCGGGGCGGCACTCGCCGCGTCCGCTGCCTGCGGCGGATCGATGTCGACGATGCAGACGACCAGCATGCCAGCGTCGGGTGGAATGTCGACGATGGCGCCGTCGCCGGACCCGCGCGTGGGACTGCGTGCGGGCCTGTTCGACGCCGGCGAGGCCGTGTGGAACATGCGCGTGATGTCGCGAAATCGCCCATCCGACAAGTTCATGGGCGTCACGAATTCCGATATCGCCTTCACGGGCAACTACGCGATTCAGGGGAGCTACGGCGGCTATCAGGTGTGGGATATCTCCAATCCGTCCGCCGTCACGCTACGCACATCGTATGTGTGTCCGGCGTCGCAGAGCGACGTGTCCGTGTATCGCAACCTGCTCTTCATCTCGGGTGAGGGCCTCACCGGACGCATCGACTGCGGTTCCCAGGGTGTCAAGGACACCGTGAGTGGCGACCGCCTGCGCGGCCTTCGCATCTTCGACATCAGCGATATCGCCCATCCGCGCAACGTCGGGAATGTGCAGACCTGCCGCGGATCGCACACGCACACGGTGCTGGCCGATCCCCGCGATCCGGAGAATGTGTACGTCTACATCAGCGGGTCGTCGCGTGTGCGGTCGCCGAACGAGCTGCCGGGTTGCTCGTCAGCCCCGCTCTCGCAGGACCCGAACTCCGCACTCTTCCGCATCGAAGTGATCAAGGTGCCGGTGGCGCATCCGGAGCAGGCGGCAATCGTGAGCTCGCCGCGCATCTTCAACGAGCTGATCGCACCGGCGCGACATGGCGCGGCCGCAGCGGACATCGAAGCGGCCAGGCGTGCCGCCGCCGCCGCACGCGCGCGCGGTGGTTACACGGTAACGCTCGATGGCGAGGAACAGATCGTTCCGGACAACTTCGTGCACCCCATGCTGGACAGCATCGCCCGTACGCAGGGCCGCACGGTGGCGAACAGCGCCGACAGCGCGGCATTGCGCGCTGCGCTGCCGGGAATCGTGCAGCGGATGTACGGCGCGCAGAACGCTGCGCAGGCAGGCCCCCGCCCCGGGCCCACGCAGTGCCACGACATCACCGTGTATCCTGCGATCGGTCTTGCCGGCGGTGCGTGCGAGGGGTATGGTTTCCTGCTGGACATCAGCAACCCGACCAATCCCCGCCGGATCGCCGCGGTGTCCGATTCCAATTTCTCGTACTGGCACAGCGCCACTTTCAACAACGATGGCACCAAGATCCTCTTCTCGGATGAATGGGGTGGCGGTGGACAGCCGAAGTGCCGCGCGAGCGACCGTCCGGAGTGGGGTGCCGACGCGATCTTTGCGCTGACCAACGGGAAGATGGAATTCCAGAGCTACTACAAGCTCCCCGCTGCCCAGACGGAGTTCGAAAACTGCGTTGCTCACAACGGCTCGCTCATCCCCATTCCGGGCCGTGACGTGATGGTGCAGTCCTGGTACCAGGGTGGCATCTCGGTATTCGACTTCACAGACGCGCGCCATCCGAAGGAGATCGCCTTCTTCGATCGTGGCCCCGTGGACTCCACCCGCATGGCGAGTGGTGGCACGTGGTCCGCGTACTGGTACAATGGCAGCATCGTGAGCTCCGAGATCTCACGCGGACTCGACGTGCTGCAGCTGACGCCGAGTGGATGGCTGTCGCAGAACGAGATCGATGCGGCGAACACGGTGCATCTGGATTACCTGAACACGCAGGGTCAGCCGAGGTTCACGTGGCCGGCCTCGTTCTCACTTGCACGGGCGTACGTGGACCAGCTCGAGCGTGGCAACGGCCTGTCCGCATCGCGGGTGAGTTCGGTGCGCGGTGCGCTCCGCGGCGCGGAGGGGATGAGTGGCACGGGTCGCGCGTCGGCACTCGCCGCTCTGGCGAGTTCGCTGGATGCCGATGTGGGCGGTTCGAACGACTCGGCCAGGGTCCGGATGCTGATCGCGGCGATTCGCGCGCTCTGAGTATTCCGGCGGTTACAGACGGGGCGCGAACCTGACGGTTCGCGCCCCGTTTGCGTTCCTTCGACCGTCCGTTGCAGAATCGCTGCAGGAGGCGGAGGCTTGCCCGAAGGCGGCAAGCTACGCCGACGCGGCCGTCAGCACCGTGTGGCGCGTGCCGCGTTGTTCGACGGCGTCGACGACCCCGACCGAGTCACCGTCACCGATACCATCTGTCCGAACTCCGTGATCTGCTGCACCTTCACGCCCTCACGCCGTGCGGGTGTGAATCGCAGCGTGGGAATCACGGCACGCACCGACGCAGCAAAGTCGGCACCCGAGATTCGTGTCGACCTGATCGTGGACTCCACCGGCCTGCCCAGCGTGTCAACCACGAACTCGTACGTCGCAGCGTAACAGCCCGACTGCGGCGCTGACGACGCACCCCCGCGAGGCGGGTCGATACGCGGTTGCGCCATCGCCAGTTTCGTGCGCTCGTCGACTGCGCACGCCCGATAGACGATACCGGCGGCGAGAAAGGTGGAATCCTGGGCCCGCAACTCGCATCCAGCGTTTCGCGAGGCCATTGCGGTTCCCGGCGTGGGTGAGGACGACGAGCTCGCACCGGCACAGGCGAGTGACGCGGCCATGAGTGGAGCGAGGATGACGAGTCTGATGCGCATGATGAGCAGTCCTCCGGAAGAGAGTCGTGGAGGCCTGCGTCGGCCGCGCGTGAAGATGTCACCCTCGCGCGCGCTGCGCCAGCGATCGGATTGGAGACGTCTCGGGACGCCCCGCTGATCACCGCGCGGGAGATGTGCGCTATCGCACCACGACGAAGCGCAGCGATTCGATCAGCGATAGCAGATGCGGCGTGCCCAGGCGCGACCACACGTTGTAAAGACACGATTGTCCCCGAATTGTGAGATACGCGAGTTGATTGGCATTCGGCTCGCCACCCTCAGGCCCGTACGTCGCCGTGCTTCCATCGGCATATCGAATACTGTCCGGCCACGCATACGTCGGCCCGGACGCCAGCGCCCCCGTACCCGCGATGCCGAAGGCACTGCGGATGGTGGGTGTGTCGTACGCAACAGCCCATCCGCCGGAGAACGCCGCACGTCGCGGCGCGCCCGGGCTCACCACCTCACCCAGCTCGGGCGCAAGGAGTGCGCAGGTCGTCCGGTTTTCCGCCAGTGTCCACTGCTCCGCGTACACTGCCGGCACCGCCGCGGCGCTCAGCTTAGCACGTGACCATGGTGCTGCGCTCATTGCACCGTGGCCGTTCGGCCTCGCGACGACAGCCGCCGAGCTTCCAGATACTTCCGCGCCTGGCGGATTGGCAGGCACGGTCGCGCAGCCCGCAACAATCAGCGACAGGAACCCCGCCACCGATGGACGCGTGCTCAATCCACGGCCGAGAGCCGAAATGCGCGGCACAGTCCTCACCTCTCAGGGATACGCTTCACGAGCAGGGCCGCGTCGAGCACCTTCCGGAACTCCGCGATGGGCAGCGCGCCCTGCACCGGGCGCCCGTCCACGAGGAACGACGGTGTCACGCGAACGCCAAGGTCGTTTGCCAGCCGCGACGCGCGGCCCGTTCGCGCATCGGTGGAATGCGAGTCGTAACAGCGGCGCAGGGCGCTCGTGTCGACCGAGGCGGGAGCGGCGGCAGCCAGAATGGGATACGGATCACGCGACGGGCGCCACTCGCGTTGCGTGGCGTACACCCCATCGAGCATTGGCCAGAATGCGCCCTGATCCGCCGCACACTCCACGGCCCGCGTGGATTCCACGGCATTCGGGAAGCCACCCGCGATGAAGGGGATGTACTTGAAGTAGACCTTTCCCGTGGCCACGTATTCCCGTTCGATTACCGGATACGTGTTGCGCGAGAACTCGCCACAGTATGGGCAGGCGAAATCGCTGAGATCGATGAGCACTACTGGCGCTGTCGCACGACCACGATCGTAGCCGATGTTCGTGACATTGAGGTCGCCGAGCATCACGGTGCGCCGGCCGGCTGCAGGTGGAGTGGTCGGTGTGCGCGGCGTTGCGGATCGTGTGGACGCAGACGTAGGAGTTGCTGCGACAGGTGTCGATGCCGCGGGCGCCGATTCGGCAGGCGGCGTAACGGAAGACACCGTCGCGGTGGGAGCCGGTGCGCTCGCAGGCGCTGGAACGACGGCCGTAGCAACCGCCCCCGTGTCGACACGCGCCTGAGGAGGTGGTGACGCGTCGCAGCCGAGGCAGGCGATCAGCGCCAGGGAGAATGAAGAGGGCAAGGAGAGTCGTGTCATTCGAAGTTGACGAATTGTCCAAGGGCGGCGAGTCGCGCCGTAAGTACAGCGAACTGTCCTGAAACGAGCAGGAGTCCAACGACCACGAGACATGCGCCCGCGACACGTTCCATGATGTGTCCCCAGCGCATGATGCCGCGCGAACGCTCGAGGAACCAGTTCATCCAGAGCGCCGCCGCGAGGAAGGGCAGCGCCAGTCCCAGCGCGTACGCCAGCAGCAGGACGACGCCACGCGACATCGTCGACGATACGCCAGCGTACAGGAGAATGGAGGCAAGCACCGGGCCCACGCACGGCGTCCACCCCGCTCCGAAGGCGACGCCCACGAGGAAGCTCCCCGCTCGCCCCGCCGGCCGGCGCGCCAGGTGCACGCGCCGCTCCCGCGACAGCACACCCCAGCGCAGCACACCGAGCATGTAGAGCCCGAAGACGATGACGATCGCGCCGCCCACGCGCTGCGCGACCGGAAGGACGCGCCGCCCCATCAGCCCCAGCGCCGACGCGGTGGCGCCGAGCGAGACGAATACCAGAGAGAAGCCCGCCACGAAGAGCACCGCATGCAGGAACGCTCGGCCTCGCCCAGTGGCACCGCCCTCTCCGGTGAGTTCATCGAGCGACATGCCCGTGACGAACACGAGATAGCTCGGCACCAGCGGCAACACGCAGGGCGACAGAAACGAGACCAGCCCTGCCACGAAGGCGGTGACAATGCCGAACGACGGACCATTCATGGCTGCACAATGTCACCGGCGCGCCGCGTGGCGCCAGTGCGCGGCTCGCGCACCGCGATCACCGCATCAGGTGAGTGCGATGCGGTACCGGAGTGACGCCTGCGCTCCGAGCTCGTGGGGCTCCACGAAGCGCTCGTGCATGATCCCGCCATTGGCGATGATGACTCGCTGCGACGCGAGATTCTGCTCGCGGGTGGTGAGTTCCACGTACGGCAGTCCCTCGACGCGCGCCACCGGCAGCATTTCGCGCAGCCCTCGCGTGGCGTAGCCAAGTCCGCGTCGCCAGGGCACCACCGTATATCCGATGTGCCCGAGACAGGTCGGCGGCAGTGCAGCGGTGCCCGCCTGCCAACGGAATCCCACCGAGCCCACGAAGCCATCCTCCCACATCCAGCGCATCAGTCCCGGCAACCGAGGCGCCAGCGTGCCATCCGGCAGCAGGATGGGCGGGCCGAGTGCCTCGCGATCGGTCATGCTCGCGAGGTACGCGGCGGCATCCCGTTCGATCGACGCCAGCACCTCACGCCAGGCATCCAGCCGCGTGTTGTCCGGGGACCACCCACGCTCCAGCGCCGCAACGAACGACGGCAGATGCTCCACCACCGGAACGACGAGCAGGCTCGGGGCCTGCGAGGTCGCCCCGGCAATGGATTTCGATGTCATCCGCGGTCAGCCATTCACCGAAGCCGGATCCATCCAGAACGCCTCCCAGTGATAGCCGTCGGGATCGCGGAAGCTCCAGCCGTACATGAAGCCGTGATCCATCGGATCTGCAGCGTGCGATCCGCCCGCGTCGATGGCTCGCTGCACCGTCGCATCCACCTCGGCGCGACTGTCGACGCTGAGGGCAAAGAGCGCATTCGTCTCCTTGGTGGGATCGCCCATGGGGCGCCCGCTGAATCCGGCGAAGCGCTCGCGGTCCATCAGCATGAAGTACGCATCCTCGCCCACCAGCATGCAGGTAGCACTGGGGTCAGTGAACTGTGGGTTGAAGGCGAATCCAAGGGCTTCGAAGAAGGTGATCGATCGCTGCAGATCGCCCACCGGCAAGTTCACGAAGAGCTTGTGAGGCGTGATGGGCCGGGTGCCGGCGTTGGTGATCGTCGGGGATGTGGCTGGTTCGGTAGTCATGTCAGAAACTCCGGATTGAGGGCAGGATGAATGTCAGCGAGCCGGACGCAACAGCGCCCGCACACGGTCGTCGCGCAGGTAGAGGCCGCCCCAGATGAGGGCACCCACATACACGGGAAAGAGTATGTGGGAGAACAGCGGTTGATCGAGGCGCAGATGTGTGGCAACGGCGCCGCCCAGATACCCGGTCAAGAGGACGGCCCCCAGCGGCGCGGTGCGCGGAATCAGATACAGCGCGAGGCAGACGAGCTGAAGTCCACCCAGGATCGGCAGGTGGTGCGCTGACCACCCGAGTTCCGTCGTGCCCTTGAGTGCCTCAGGGGACCCGATGAGCTTCATCGTCGCATCGACGAGGAGGAACAGGGCGGCGATCGCCGTGAGCACGCGGCCGGTCCACCGGGTGGTTGCTGTGGTGATTTCAGGCTGAGACATCGACAGGGTAGGTGTGGAGTGAGGAGCGGACGTGGCCATCGGGTATCTCCGTGAGGGGTCTTGCCACGTTGGACGGGATCTGCGTTCGAAACTCATCGGTGACTCCGGAAATAATCTCGACCGGGTTCCGACGTCCTCGCTACTCACGCACTTATGCGCTGAGCACCATCGGCAGTCCGAAGCTCGGAAAGAGCGTCTCCACATCCAGATATGACGTCATGCTG
>JBBSVF010000072.1:0-11849 GCA_038233745.1 Gemmatimonadales bacterium | reverse complement strand
TCGCGCGCCGGCCAGACAGCCTGCCCGTTGCCAACGCATATGCCAGGCGGCTCCGAATGTACCGTGGCGAGCTCGGTCCGGAGGCGCTGTTCACGCCAGCCGATACTGGCGACGTCGACGTTGCCACGCTGAGCTTCGGACTCGGAAACTGGTACATGGTGAAGGGCGACACCGCGCGCGCGCGCGCGCAGTTCGAGCGCTCGACCAGATCACGCGGATGGCCGGCGTTCGGGTTTATCGCCTCGGAGGCGGAGCTGGCGCGACTGCGGTAGGCTCCACTCGCACGGCGAGCCGGCCCAGCTCGCCGAGTGGTGCGGATTTCGCTCTACAGGGCGTGGGGTGTGTCATCACCAGCAGCCAACATCATGCCGAAGTCCTGGATTTTCCTTCCGGTCATCGCCGCCTTTGCCGCGGGCTGCGCGAACGAGCGTGAGAACGTGGTGCACGTGATCGCTGAGCAGGCGCCAGGGCTCAAGAAGAGCGCGCGCGTGCAATATCGCGGCATCGAGGTGGGATGGGTGAAGCAGGTGTATTTCACCCCCGGTGGAGTGCGGATCGACCTGCACATCGATCGCAAGGACGTTCCGATCCGATCCCGGGACACGGTGCGCATCACCTCCGTGGGCGCATTCGGCGAGCAGGTCGTGGACATCCATCCCGGTCCCCAGACTGCCCCGCTCCTCGCGCACGACGCGACCCTTCCCAAGGTGCAGGCGGAGTCCACGGTCTCCCTGCCGGTGGGGGTGTGGCGCAACGTGGTCGCCTCTCTTGGCCTCTACCCCGATACCTCGCTCCATGACACGGTCATCGTGCTGCCGCGCGCCCGCGACAGCACCCGCATGAAGCGCGCGCCGCAGAAAGCGCCGTGATGCGCGAGACTCCGCGGCGTGCCCCGGCACGGCTCTGGCCTAACGGAGTGTCCGGTGAGATGTCCGCCGCACGCACGACCGATCGAGGAGTGACACGATGACGACGCTACTGGAATCCAGGGCGCGACCCTTTGGCTCGAGAAAAGGCGTCGCCTTCAGCATGCTGATCCACGGCGCGCTCATTGCGGCGGCGGTGTTCGCTACGGGCCGGGTGATCATTCCGCCGCGCGAGAAGGTAGAAGAGCACCCCGTGCTCTATGTCGCGGTGCCGCCACCGCCGCCCATCGAGGCGCCGCCCAAGCCGTTGCCCAAGGTGGCCACGCCGCCCAAGGCGAAGCAGGTATTCAAGGCACCGCCACGGACCCAGCGTGCGCCCGCTGTGGCGCCGAAGCCGCGCGCCGCGCCGCAGGTGCAGCCCAAGGGGCCCACCACTCCCGCGCTCGTGGCGCCCACCAAGGTTCCGCTCTCGATCCCCGACATCAATGTGAAGGGGCCACCGACCATCAGCGATGTTGTCGCCCCGCCCATTGCAGACCCGACACCGTCATCCGGCATCGGCACCGGCGGTTCGGTGAAGCGCGGCGAAGGGAACGACGGCGGCGGCGGAAAGGGGCTCAGCAGCGGCAGCTCTAGCAAGGCCTTTGACGAGAACCAGGTGGATCGGGCGGTGGAGGTCAGCCGCAAGGCGGACCCGCGCTATCCCGATGCGCTCAAGAGTGTGGGTGTGCAGGGCGTGGTCGTGATGCGCTTCATCGTCGGGCCGGACGGCCGAGTGGAGCCGGGCTCGATCGAGGTGGTGGACTCGCCACAGCGGCTGTTTTCGGAAGCCGTGCGCACCGCGCTCCTCAACACCCGCTATCGCGCCGCGCAGGTGGGCGGCCAGAATGTGCGGCAGCTTGTGGAACAGTCGTTCGCCTTCCGCCTCAGGTAGGGTGACTGCGGTCAAGGGCAGCACCGAACGACAGCACGAACGTACTGCCTACCGACTCCGTCCCGGGGCCCACGGCTGGAGCGCCGCGGCGATGGCCACACGCGTAACCGAGTCCCCGGTGATGGTCCAGTCGACCGACTGGTAGGTGACGGTGCGATCGCCTTCGGTGTTGAAGAACACCACGCTTTTCACGGCGGGATAGCGACGCGGCAGGTCGCGCAGCGCCGATGCGTACCATGCGGCCTGGTCGCCGCCCACGGCGAGTGAGCCCAGTTCCGCCACCATCACCGGCTTGCCGAAGCTCGCGAGCTTCTGATACTTGCTGCCGAAGATCTCGTCGAAGCTCCACCACCGTGACCATTGCGCGATGGGGCCGAAGTTCAGCACGCCCGTCGCCACCCAGTCGACATAGGTGTCTCCCGGGTAGTACAGATCCCAGTACTCATATGCCACGTGGGGCGACCATATCCAGACCACGTTGGTGGCTCCGGCGGCGCGGAAGCGCTCTACCACGTGGCGCCAGGCCGCGATGTACTCCTCCTTCGTGTTGTGCTGCGGGCCCCAGGGATACCGATACGGGTCGTTCATCTCGTGCGCGAAGCGCAGCATGATCGGACGCCCGAAGCGAGCGGCGGACGCGGCCCACGCGTCCACGTAGAAGTCGTAGTCGCCGCGAGCGATCGCGGCCAGGCCGTGCGCGTCGCGTTGCTCGCGCAGCGGCAGCTCCGGATGAGCGCGCGCGTCAAAGTCCACCAGCCACGGCTCCCAGGTGAGCAGCGGCACCGAGCCGAAGTCGGTGACGGCGGTGAGCAGGCGCGCGGGGAACTGCTGTTCCGGCTTCTCGCCCCACGCCCCGTACGCCTGCACGATGGGCAGGGTTACGCCGAGCGTGCGCTCGAGCTGCTCGACTCCCTCGAGGGTTCCGGGGATGCCGCCGTCGTACGCGCCCAGCAGCACGCTGTCGGGCTTCGCAAGCAGCGCGCGGTTGCCGCGCGAGGCCGCGAACCACGCAAGCCGCGTCGCGCGGTCCGCGCCTCGCGTGCGCGACCGCACCCCGTGCTCAAGCGCCCCGACACCCGCGCCGATCCGCTCCAGCATTGCCGTCACCGGCCCCGCACTTTCGCTGCTGAGCGACGTGAGTGCCAGGATGGCGAGCGTGGCCCCGGTCACCGTGGCGATGGCGACCATCAGTCGACCACTCCGCTTCATGCCGCCCCTCCGATTCGTGCGACGTCCACCGCGTCCCATGGCTGACCCGGCGGCAGCGTGCGCGACTGCCAGGCGGCGCGCAGCGCGCCGATCGAGGCCAGCACCGGAAGCGCGGCGAAGCCGACCATCCCCCACGTGGCCTGGCTCGTCAGCTCCAGCGCTCCCTCATCCACGGCAAAAAGCCGCTCCTGCAGGACGTGCACAAGGGTGACCAGATAGAACGCGATCAGTGCGAGCTGCGGAGTGGCGAGCAGCAGGAACTGCCCCTTCACCGCCTCCTTCGCCGTGGGAACATACGGGATCTCGGTGCGAGCGAGCCCCGACACGAGCCCTGCCACGAACACCGGCCAGCACGCCACCTTGAGCACGAGCCCCCGAAGGTGCACGCCGCGCTCGGTGCCCGGATGGCACATCCATCGCTGCGCGTAGAAGTAGAGCAGCGTGCCGACGACGCCCACCGGCAGCGTCGCGGAGGCGAAGCGCTCGAAGCGCATCGCGGCAGGCTGCGCGCCAGTCCACAGGTAGAGATATGGCAGGATGAGGAAGAGCAGTGTCGTGACGCCGTTGAGGTAGTAGGTGCCAATGGTGAGATACGAGAAGCGCTGCCACCACGTGAGTGAGCCGAAGAGGACGGGGAGCTCGGAGAACAGCACCTCGTACACACCGCGCGACCACTTGAGCTGCTGGCGATAGAAGGAGCCGAGGTCTTCGGGCACGAGTCCGCGACTCACCACCTCGGGAACGTAGATGGATCGCCACCCCTGCCCATGCAGGCGAATTGACGTCACAAGATCCTCTGCGAGCCCGATGCCATGCCCGCCGATGGAGTGCAGCGCGGTGCGGCGGAAGGTGCAGTTCGCGCCGATGGCGACGCAGGCGCCGATACCGAAGAGTCCCATCTGCACCGGCCCGTAGAATCCGTACGTCTGCTCGGCGGCGCCCTGCGCCGTGAAGGAGCGCGACTGATTGTAGTACGCCTGCGAGACCTGCACGAAGCCAACGTTCTCGTCGTCAAACTGGCTGACGACCCTGTCGAGTATCTCCGGGAAGGGCACGTGGTCGGGATCGAGCACCAGGATGAGCTCCTCGCTCGTCCGCCCGAGCGCGGCGTTGATCTTTCCCGCCTTCGCACCGGGCAACCCGACCAGCTCCATCCAGACCGCCCCATGTCGCTCGGCCAGCTCCCGGAAGCGGAGGTCTCGCGTGTCGTCGAGCAGGTAGGTGACGTGTGGATGGCGCACGCGGGCGCACGCAGCGAGCGTCGTCTCGAACATGGCGAGGGGCTCGCCGGGAGAGCTGGTGGTGAAGATCGCGACCGTGCGCTCACGCACCGCCGCACGCTCGGGCGCGCGGCTGATGCGAAGGTAGCCCACCCATCCGAGGACGATCCGGCCGATACCGTACCAGAACGCGAGCGAGAGCAGCACGAACAGCACGGGGTTCGCGACGTTCGTGCGACGAAACCACCAGTCGGCGAGCCGGATGACGGCGGCGAAGCCAAAACCGGCGAGCAGGGCGAGCACAACGCGGTCGGCGAGCCGCACCTCCGCCGCGCGGCGATGCCGCCAGAGGTCGGTCCGCGGATCGACGGTCGACGTCATGTTCGCAGCCGGCGCTCGATGCGCACGGTGGCCGCACCGCGCGTGTAGAACGCAGTATGGCTTGTCTCCCCGAGCAGCGAGACGCTCGTGGGACCGGACTCTCCGAGGGTGATGCCCGCATGCAGATCCCAGGGCGCGAATCCACGGCGGTATGAACCGCGCGCCTGCGTCACTCCGCCACCATGCCCGATGGTGCGCGTCCCAGTCGGTGCGTCTTCCGTGGCGGAGAAGCCGTACGATCCGTTGACTCGCAGTCGAGCGTGAGGCGCCAGGCGCAGCGACCCGGACGCGAGCGCCGAGTGTACGAGCAGTCCGGCGGGCGTGTAGTACGGGGAATAGATCGCGGTAGTTCGGCCTGCGGGGAGCAGGTAGCGGCTCACATCGGCGTCCTGTGCAGTGACGCCATAACCCAGCTTCAGCTCGGCATCTCGCGAGCTCAGGACGGGAGCCAGCGCCCAGGCGTATCCAGTGCGGACGATGTTCGCGTCGGGAAAGCGCTGAAGTTCCGCGGCCACCTCGCCAAGCCAACCGTGGAGATCCGTGAGTGCCAGCCCGGCGTGCAGCGTGCCCGTGGTCACGGGAATACGCTGGCTCGCCACCGTGAACAGGTACGCATCGCGCTCGGCGCGGGCGCGCAGGGCGAGATGCGGCGAGAAACGGACGCCCGCACCGAGGCGGCCGGTGAGGTCGGTTGTTGCCGCGTGCCGGGCGAGACCAATCATCGCGTGTAGCTCGAGCCTCTCGGCCGGCAGGAAGCGTGAAATGCCGATGGATGCGCGCAGTGCCGTCACCTGCAGGGTATCGGTAGAGCGGTAGGTAGTGGCGCCGATCCGCGCGACGAACGGTGTGAGCGGGGTGGCGAACCAGCTTCCCTCCACGGCAACGCCGAGCTGGCCGAGTGGCTGGTTATCGTGCTCGCCGCCGATATCGACGCGAAGGCGCGGCGCCGCGAGCGTGCGCAGCTCGGCGAGCTGACGACGTGCGTCGCCTTGCGACGGGTCCGCCGCGGCGATGGCGAGGAGCCGTTCGGCCTCGTCGAGATCTCCCGCCCAGTATGCCGCGGTGCCGAGGAGTGCTGCGGCACGGGCCCGCGTCGCGGGAATGCGCTCGAGTGGGTCGAGGATGGCAACGGCCCGCGCACGATCGCCGCTGTCGACCAGCAGGCGCGCAAAGTCCAGACGGAGCGTCTGGTCGTCGGGCCAGCGGCCAAGCGCTTGCTCGTACGTCGCCCGGGCCGTTGGCACGTCGTGGAGCCAATAGAGGGTTTGCGCGAGCGCGCGGGTAGCCGTCTGGTCGGCGGGGTCGCGCTCGACCTGCCGGCGGAGGATCGCGGCGGCACCGCCGAGATCGCCCGCGTCGCGTCGCTGGAGTGCGACGGCGACGGAGTCAGGCCGCTGAGCGATGAGGGACGCCGGGAGCGCGGCCATGACCGCGAGGAAGACAATTGCAATGCGCTGCATGTCGGGAAGGTACCGAGCGATGCTTGAATGGCCAGCGGTGCGAGGACGTTCACGAGGAGCTCCCCGGACCGCTCAAACGCGTGACATCGCTCTCGATCTCAGCGAGCGACCGAGTCGATCACCACGATGTCCGCACGACCCCAGACCTCGAGCGCCGTTCGACTGGGCGGTACGCCCCGCGTCCAGACGCGCACCGGGTTTCCCGAGTCTATCGTACATTGTACCGAGTACCCGTACCGAGTACCAGGTACCGAGTACCAGGTACTCGGGGCGTTACGCGAGTGCGTCCATGGCTCCCCGGGGCCAGCCGACGGGTCTCGGTACGAAGTACCAGGTACTCCAGTCTGGCTGGCAGATACTCAGTACCTCGTACTCGAACTCGTACTCGAACTCATACTCAGTACAGAGTACCGAGTATCTGCCTGCCAGACTCAAGTACTTCGTACTCTGTACGAGACTTCAGGCAGCGTCCGGGGGAGTCGACCGCTGGCCCTCCCTTGGGATCTCGTACCCAGTACCGAGTACCCATACCGAGTACCAAGTACCAAGTACCCTTAGTTGCATCCACTACCACCGCTGTCCGCCGCGAAGGCGCGCTGGCCCATGCGCCCGGCGAAGTAGGGTGGCTCGGTCGGCAGCGTACGAGGCCTGGGATGACAGGCTCCCGTGGTCCCCAGGGCACGCAACGACACAATCGCGCAGCGGACTCCCATGACGCTCACCCTAGAACTCGCTGTTCGAACCGAACCGCGGATTCACGACGTTGTTGAAGACCGAACCGAAGGTGTAGGTAATGCCGCCGTAGAAGAACGCGCGGTATGTGGTGGCGAGCTGGGACTGGCGAAGCAACACCGCCTCCCGCGTCAGGTTTCCCTTCGCCAGGTAGATCTGATCATGCAGCACAGAGTAGTTGCCGAAGAAGTTGACGCTCAGTCCCTTGACTACCCGCACATCGGCGCCCAGCGAATAGTTGAGCCGGCTCTTGCTCAGGTCGTCCAGGAAGTGGTAGCCATCCACCTGCCCCTCCAGCGAACCCCATTTCTGCTTCTGCTCGAACGCCACAGTCAGTGACTGAAAGGGACGGGTCTCCACTTTCCTGAAGTAGAGTGTGGTGTCGTTGTACCGGAAGTGACGCACACCGGCGGCGTACTGCACGAGCAGCTGGCGGCGCGTGGACTCCGAGTAGGGATACACATTGTACTCGACCGCCGGTGCGATGCTGGCTCCGAGATGCTGATTGAGATACGTGGACGATGACGCGCCGGCTCGCAGTCCCGCTGACCAATGCTCTCCCAGACTCTTCACTTGCAGGGCGTTGCCGCCGAAGTTGCGCGTGACCGTCGTGATCTTGTCACCGTCGATCGTGAAGGTCTGATCATTGTAGTTCTCGTTCAGGCGCAGGCTCGTCTTCCACTCTGCCGTAATTCGATTCGCGCTCGTATTCCCGTTGATGTTGTTGAATGAGAAGTCCTTTTCGCGCGAACCGTTGAAGTTGCTGCCAATCCGGAACACCCACCCCTTCCATGGATCCCGCGTCTGCACGGAGCCCGTCGCTTTCGCCGCCGCGCTTGTCGCGAAGGTGAGGGTCGCGTTCGTTCGCGCCGGTGTACGAGCCACGTAGCGCGCCAGACCGAGCTTGATCGTGCGCGACAACTCTCGCCTGACCTCATCCTCCGTTGCGCCCTGCGGCACCCCCGTCGTCAGCGTATCCGCGAGACCGGCGAACCGTCGCTGGCCATAGAAAGCCAACGTGTACGTGCGGCCGCCGCCCCCGGTGGTCTGACTCGTGATCAGCACATGCACGTCTGCCGCGGTTCGCTCCCGCACGTGATCGACGAACGGTATATCGGTGCGATAGAAGTCGGGCTCGCAGTAAAAGTCGCTGCAATCGAGAAACAGGCTGAAGGCGCGTTCCCCCGCCTGTGCCACCGAGGGGCGCGCGCCTCCGAACAAGGCCACGAACGCAAGACCGGCAGCAAGCGCAAGACGACGCATGAATCCTCTGACAGTGGGAGGCCGGGCATGTCGATTCAGGACGCGACCGGGAAGCGAGAACGTTTCGGCCAAATCTTCTGGCCTCATGGCCTGCTGCGCCAGAGAAACTTCATTAAAGATTGATGATTTCTGCCCTGCCACTCGGATGACCGGAGGTGCGCGACGAGCTCGCCTTCAACGATCTGATCAGTTCGCCTGCGAATCGCTGAATTTCCGGCGGGAAAAAAACAGGCATTTACAGGAACTTCAGAGAGTGATAGAGTTGTCCCGCGCTTCCCGGGCCGCGGATCCCCCCGCGCTCCGGGAAGAATCGACGGACGACGATGTCTGTGAACGCGCAGGTCCCGCACACCACCGTTCGGAGATTACATGAAGCAATTCGCTGCACTCGGCCTGGCTGCCCTCGCACTATACGCATGCTCGGGAGACCTGCCGTCGACCGCCACCTCCCCGCTCTCGGCTCCCGCATCGGGCAACTTCACGAAGTCGACTCCCATCGTCGGGAGCTACATCGTCGTATTCAACAGCGATGTCACCGATGTCGATGGCGAAGCCGTGAAGATCGCTATGCGGCACGGGGGCAAGATCAAGCACACGTACAAGGCGGCGCTCAAGGGAATGGCGCTCGAGTTGACGGACGACGAAGTCAGCGCGCTGCGCGCTGAGCCGTCGGTGGCGTACGTCGAACAGGATCAGACGATGTCGACCATGACCGTCCAGTCCGGCGCGACCTGGGGAATTGACAGAATCGATCAGCGCGCACGTCCGCTGAGCGGTACGTACGCGTACAACGCCGATGGCACTGGCGTCACGGTGTACATCATCGACACCGGCATCAACTTCGGACACGTCGAGTATGCGGGACGCGCCTCGACGGGCGTCGACGAGGTGACGTCAGGTGGAACTGCGGCCGACTGCAACGGACACGGTTCGCACGTTGCCGGCACCGTTGGCGGAACCACGTACGGCGTGGCGAAGAACGTGAAGCTCGTCGCCGTCCGCGTTCTCGACTGTGCGGGCTCCGGCTCGAACACGGGTGTCATCGCCGGCATCGACTGGGTCACGGCGAATCACGTCTCTCCCGCCGCGGCGAACATGAGCCTCGGTGGAGGATTCTCGTCGGCGCTCAACACGGCGGTCCAGAATTCGATCGCTTCGGGCGTCACCTACGCCATCGCCGCCGGTAACAGCACGGCCGACGCCTGCAACAGTTCGCCGGCCAGCGCGGCGAGCGCGATCACGGTTGGCGCCACGGACATCAACGACGCGTTCGCGACCTTCTCGAACTACGGAACGTGCGTCGACCTCAACGCCCCGGGCGTCAACATCACGTCCTCGTGGATGGGAAGCACCACAGCCACGAACACGATCAGCGGCACGTCGATGGCAACGCCGCATGTCGCGGGCGCGGCAGCGCTGTATCTCCAGGTCAATCGAACGGCCACGGCGCAGCAGGTGCGTGATGCGCTGGTAGGCAATGGAACGAACGGCGTCATCACGAGCATCCGCACGGGCACGCCGAACGTGCTGCTCTACAGCGGGTTCATTTCGGCGGACCCGCAGCCGCCGGTCGCAAACTTCACGTCCAGCTGCTCGATGCTGGCCTGCAACTTCAATGGCAGCAGCTCCAGCGGAGCCGCCGGTGCGACCTACACCTGGACGTTCGGAGATGCCTCGAGCGGCAGCGGCGTCACGACGAGTCACAGCTACTCGGCGTCCGGAACCTACTCGGTGACCCTGACTGTCACCGATGTAAATGGAACGAGCTCGAAGACGGCGTCGGTGACGGTGTCGAACGCGTCTGCGCCGCCGGTCGCGAGCTTCACGAAGAGCTGTTCCGGCCTCACCTGCAGCTTCAATGCAAGCGGGACGACGAACGCGTCATCGTATTCGTGGAATTTTGGCGATGGCGCGACGGGAACCGGCGTGACCACCTCGCACACCTTCAGGACGAGAACCAACTACACGGTGACGCTGACGGCAACGGGTGCGGGCGGCTCGAGCACGTCGACTGCATCAGTCAACTGCAACGGGAAAAGGTGCTCCTGATGGGGTGACGAGCAGGTCCCATTCACAGTTTTCGCAGGGTCTGAAGGGCCGGCGCGAGGTTGCGCCGGCCCTTTGTTATGCGACACTCTTCGGCATGGCATCTGCCGATCGGGTATGGAGCTTGCCGCATCCAGTTGGCGCGAGCAGATCCCCAGCCGCACATTGTTGCTCCCGCCCACCTTCGCGTCCTCGCCCGCTGCTTCATGACCGAGAGCCCACCACCGCTCGACCCAGGCGAGATGTACCGCGTGCTCGCCGAGAGCACGCAGGACGCGATCGTCACGATCGACGAGCAGAGCACGGTGCTCTCGGTGAATCCGGCTGCCGAGCAGTTGTTCGGGCGATCGGCAGCCGAGCTCACCGGGCACTCGCTGACCCCTCTGATGCCCGCCCGCTATCACGCCGGCCACGCGCGCGGCATGGCCCGCTACCTGTCGTCCGGCGTCCGCCACATTTCGTGGTCGGCCGTTCGCGTGGAGGTGTTGCATGCCGACGGACGCGAGATCCCGGTGGAGATCTCGTTTGGCGAGTTCAGCGCGCAGGGACGCCGCGTCTTCTCCGCCATCTTTCGCGACATATCCGCTCGCGTCGCCAGTGACGCGGCGCTCGCGGCCATTGCCACCCAGCTCGAGGGGCAGGCGATCGAGCTCGAGCAGCAGATTGAGGAAGCCGAGACGATCAGTGAGGAACTGGAGGCCGCCAATCAGGAACTGCACGTTGCGAACGTGGCACTCGAGGCTTCCCGGAACGAGGCGTTCGCGCTCTCGGCACGGGTCACCGAGGTGCTGGAGGGGCTTCCGGACGCAGTGAGCGTCTTCGACCGGGAGTGGCGCTGGACCTTCCTCAACCCGGCCGCCAGCGCCGTGCTCGCCGCCATGGGCCGCGATCCGGATACCCTGATCGGCCTGGTGATCTGGGAGGAGCTGCCCGAGCTGCTCGGGACGGTCTTCGAATCGGAGACGCGCCGCGCGATGGACTCGAACACCGTGACGTTCTACGAAGAGTTCCTGCCGTCGCTCGGCCGCTGGTTCGAGAACCGGATCGTGCCGTCGTCCATCGGCGTGACCACCTTCACGCGCGACGTGACCGCTCAGCGCCAGGCGGCGGAATTGATACAGGCGCGCGAGGCTGAGTACCGCGCGCTCGCCAACTCGATTCCCACCCTCGCATGGACGGCAGGGCCCGATGGCTTCATCGACTGGTACAACCAGCGCTGGTACGAGTACACGGGAACGGCGCCGAGCGAGATGGAAGGGTGGGGGTGGTAGTCAGTGCATCACCCCGACACGGTGGCACTCGTGCTGGAGCGGTGGCAGGAGTCGATCGTGAAGGGAGTGCCGTTCGAGATGACTTTTCCGCTGCGTGGTGCGGACGGCCTGTTCCGGCGCTTCGTGACCCGCGTGGTGCCGGTGCGCGACGCCGAGGGACGGGTACAGCGCTGGTTCGGCACGAACACCGATGTGGAGGGAGAGCGCTCGGCGCGCGAGGATGCCGATCGGGCCGTCGATCGCACCGAACGACTTCAGCGACTCACCGCGCTGCTCGGCGCCGCGGACACCACCGAGGATGTGGCCGCCGTGGTGGTGGACGAGATGGCGCAGATGACGGGCGCACTTTCGGCCGCTCTCTTTCTTCGGCCCTCGGACGCGACGGATGCCACGATGGTGCGGCAGATCGGGCTGGAGGCGGACATGGTGGAGCGCTACAGTCCGCTGCCGCTTGGCAGGCTCACGCC
>JBBSVF010000071.1:0-11927 GCA_038233745.1 Gemmatimonadales bacterium | reverse complement strand
CTCCGGCGTCGCGCGCCGCGCGCGCCACTTACATCTAGAAACCCCGGGACTCGCTCAGCATTACCAGCGCCACGGCTCCAATTCGAAGGCGCGCCACCAGACGGCGCAACAAGGCCCAGTGCGCGGGCACGTGGCGCAACACGTCCACGAAGCCCATCACGGCCAGCTCGCCCGAGTGCTTCAGCAGTTCGACGCCGGCGTCGCGCATGGCATCCCCGCCCACGCCCACCAGGCGATACGGTGCGCCCGTCTCACGCAGCGCGCGGGCGACGCCGGCGGCGTGCAGGTCGCCGGAGGCCTCGCCGGCGACAAAGAGAATCTCACGCACGCGGCATGTCCCGCCCTGCCGCACCCGAGCGTTCGATGTCCGAGACGATCTGCAGCGCCACCGCGAGCGCATCGCGCCCTGCCTCTCCACTCACCGCCACAGGACCGTCGCCTCGTACCGCGGAAAGAAAGCTTTCGAACTCGAGACGCAGAGGTTCTCCATCCTCTGCTTCCAGCGGGATCCGTTCTACGAACTGCTCCAGCGCCAGCGGCGCCGTCGCGAGAGCCGCAACGTCCACGTCGCCACGCAGGCGGAAGAACTCTCCGTTGCCGGCGCCGAGATCGAGCGAGAGATACCCGCTCTGCTGGAAGATCCGCAGCTTCCGCATCCGCTCGCGCGACACACGGCTCGCGGTGATGTTGGCGACGGCTCCGCTGTCGAAGGTGAGCCGCGCGTTGGCGATATCCACGAACGGCGTCAGGACCGGGACGCCCACGGCACTCACCTGCGAGGCCCGGCCACCGACCAGCGTGTGCACGAGATCGATATCGTGAATCATGAGATCGAGGACGACTGCCACGTCCGCGCCGCGGGGATTGAAGAGCGCCAGGCGATTGCTCTCGATGAATCGCGGGGCGTCCACATACGGCAGCGCGGCGCGAATGGCGCGGTTGAATCGCTCGACATGACCCGTCTGCACCAGCGCGCCGGTTCGCCTCGCAATCGCCAGCATCGCGTCGGCTTCGGCGAGTGTCGTGGCAATGGGCTTCTCGATGAGCGCGTGAATACCACGCTCCAGCACCTGAGTGGCCACGGCGAAGTGCGCGGGCGTGGGCACCACGATCGTGACGGCATCGCTCACATCGAGGAGGGACTCCAGCGTGGCGTGCGCCTGTACACCGAGCTCCGTCGCCACAGCGGCCGCCCGCCCAGCGTCGCTGTCGTGAAACCCCGCGAAGTCGTTCCCGCACAGCTCGCGCAGGATGCGAATGTGATGGCGCCCCAGTCCACCGGCGCCGATGACGCCAGTCCGGATCCGGTCCGTCATCCGGCTACACCCCGCCCCGATTCTTCCACGAACCGGATGAGCTCCTGCACCTCGGGATAGGGATGCAACTCGGTGGCCGCGCGCGCCTTGGCCTGCGAGACGTTCAGCTCCGACCGGAAGAACAGTCGATAGGCGCGCTTCAGCTCGCGCACCACTTCCTCGGGAAAGTTGTTGCGCTGCAGCCCCACGCTGTTCAGTCCGTACAGCTTGATCGGGTTGCCCACTGCCTTGATGAAGGGCGGCACATCCTGGGAGATGCGCGAGCACCCGCCAACGAAGGCGAACTTTCCGATCTTCACGAACTGGTGCGCCGCGCTCTGCCCGGCGATGATGGCCCGCTCACCCACTGTCACATGTCCCGCCAGCTGCACACTGTTCACCAGGATCACTCCGTCGCCGATCTGGCAATCGTGGGCCAGATGAACGTACGACATGATGAAGCACTGCCGGCCGATGGAGGTCTTGAAGGAATGCGTTGTGCCGCGATTGATGGTGCTGTACTCGCGAATCGTGGTGCCCTCCCCCACCTCCACCGTCGTCCGCTCGCCCTTGAACTTGAGGTCCTGAGGATCGCCGCCGAGGATCGACCCGGAGCCCACCTTCACATTGGCGCCCAGGATCACGTTCCGCTCGAGTGTTGCCCGTGGCGCGATCACGCATCCGTCAGCGATCACGCACCCCTCCCCGACGATGGCGAAGGGGCCGATCTCCACATCATCCGCGATCTCCGCTCCAGCGCTCACGAGCGCCGTCGGATGAATGCGCGGAGTCATCGGTCGCGCACCATCGCACTCATCTCGGCCTCGCACACCACCTCGCCATCCACCTTGGCCACACCCTGCATGCGACACATCATGCCGCGGATCTGGAGCATGTCGAGCTCGAACCGCAGCTGGTCGCCGGGCTTGACCGGACGGCGCCACTTCACATTGTTGAGCGACGTGAAGTACACCACCTTGCTGTCGGGATCCTGGATGTCGCCGAGGAGCAGCATGCCGCCCACCTGCGCCATCGCCTCCACGATCAGCACTCCAGGCATTACCGGATGACCGGGGAAGTGTCCCTGGAAGAATGGCTCGTTTATCGTGACGTTCTTGATCCCTACCACACGCTTTCGCGGCTCGACTTCCAGAATTCGGTCGACGAGCAGGAACGGATAGCGGTGCGGCAGCACCTTCATGATCTCTTCGATACCGAGCACGTGGGTCTCCTGCGCCAACGAGGCCTGCAGCGCGCGCACGAAGAGTATCGTGCCGCGATGACTGGGTTTGTGCGCCACGACCCGCGCCCGAAGGCGCGTTCCCGCGAGCGCGAGGTCACCAACACAATCCATCATCTTGTGCCGCACGAACTCGTCGGGCGAGCGCAAGGTATTCTCCACCACCCCGGTCTCGTCCAGGACCACGGCGTTCTGCGTCGATGCGCCGCGGATCAGGCCTCGGGCACGCAGCGGCTCCACCTCGTGCACGAACCCGAAGGTACGCGCCCACCCGAGTTCGCGCTCGAAGGTGGCGTCGTCTATGGTCGCGCGAAAGGTCTGACGGCCGATGAGCGGATGCGGAAACTCGATGGAGACCTCCAGCTCCAGCGCCTCGGCGGGAAACGCCTCGTACAGGGACTCCCCATCGCGCATGCTGACGGGCGTCGCGAGACGCGACACCGAGGGCATGCCGGCCTGCTCGCGGAGCCCTGCCCTGCGCAGCGTCTCGAAGAACGGGCCGGCACTGCCGTCCATGATGGGAGCCTCTGGTCCATCGAGCTCGATCAGCAGATCATCGATGCCCAGCGCGACAACCGCCGCCAGCACATGCTCCACCGTGTGCACGGCGTTGGGCTCCTCGCCCAGCTGCGTGTGACGCTCGGTGAGCACCGCGTTCTCGGCCCGCGCAGGAATCGCCGGCTGATCAGGCAGGTCGAGTCGCTGGAATCGCACCCCACTTCCGGAAGCGCCCGGCCGGAACGCGAGCGTCACGGGAATGCCGAGATGCAGGCCCACCCCGTTGATGGTGGCCGCCGATGCTATCGTACGGCGCATCAGGCGGAATCGTCGCGCTTGTCGGACAGCAGGCGCTCGATTCCGCGCATCAGTCCGGAGAGCCGGAACAGCGCGGCCTGCGCGCGAAGCGCCTCGCGATGCGGGCGGGCCGGATAGCCGGACCACGTCTCCCCCGCTGGAATGTCGCCGAACACTCCAGCCTGTGCTGCGAGTCGCGCCCCGGCGCCCACAGTGTGATGCCCCGCCACGCCCACCTGACCGGCGAGGATGCACCCGTCCTCGATGCGGACGGAGCCGGCAATGCCCACCTGTGCCATGATGAGACACAGGCGCCCCACGCGGACATTGTGCGCGATGTGCACGAGGTTGTCGATGCGTGTGCCCGCGCCGATCACCGTGTCGTCGATGCTTCCCCGATCGATCGTGGTGTTCGCACCGATCTCCACGTCGTCCTCGATCACGCATCGCCCTACATGCGGAATCTTCTGGTGTTGCCCATCGCGGAACACGTAGCCGAACCCGTCGCTGCCCAGCCGCACGCCCGCGTGAAGTCGCACGCGAGCGCCGATCTGTGTGCCGGGATAGAGCGTCACCTGCCCCACGAGCTCGGAGTCCTCGCCGAGCTGCACCCCGTCGCCGATGTCGCAGTGAGCGCCAATGCTCACCCGGTCGGCGATCGTCGCACCATCGCCGATTCGCACAAAGGCACCGATTTCCACCTCGTGCCCGATGCGCGTACCGCGGCCGATCACCGCGGTCGCGTGCACGCCGGGAACTCGCCGTCGTGGCGGATGCAGCCGAGCGATGATCGAGAGCAGTGCGGCGTGCGGATCGGCCACGATCACCCGTGCGGGCACCTCGCCCGGTGATTCCGCGAGCGCCGGACTTACCAGCACCACGCCCGCCCGGGTCGTCGCCAGCATCCCGGCGTAGCGCGCACTGGACAGGAAACTCACCTGCTCGCGACCTGCCCGGTCGAGCGACGCGACGCTGGTGACTGGGGTCTCACCGGCGCCGACGACGTGACCGCCAACGGCCACTGCAATGCCGTCGGCGGTGAGAACCGATTGGTCCCCACCGCCGATGTCATGCGTGGTGCGCAGTGTCACGGGTGCCCGGTTCAGTCGAGCGGCGGAGTCTGCGGGCGGGTTACACCGGCCGGCGCCGCCGTCGGCGCACCAGTGGCGGGCGTGGCCGGTCGAACGACCGCCGGACCGCCGCTCCGGAGCTTTGCCAGCACGCGATCGGTGACGTTCAGATTCTTGTCGAAGGCCACGATCGGCGAGCCCTGTTCCGCGTTGAAGATGAACGAATATCCGCCCTCCACACGCACATCTTCGATCGCCAGACGAATGCGATCGAGAATCGGCTGCACCAGCTCGCCCTGCCGCGCCTGCGCGCGCTGCTCGAGTTCGCTCGTGCGCTGCTGGTACGACTCCTCCTTCGTACGAATCTCACGAGCCTGCGCCTCGCGCGCTGCGGCGCTCAGGCTGGCCTGACGCTTCTCGAACGCCGCTACCATCGTGTTGAGTGAGTCACTCATGCGCTTGATCTGGTCGCGATACCCACTGGTCTCACGATTGAACTGCGCCTCCGCCTCGCTGCGGCCGGGTGCCTGATCGAGCAGGAGCGAACTCTGAATGTACCCCAGCTTCTGAACGGTCTGCGCATGGGCGCGGACCGTGGTGCCGGCGAGAAGAGCAAGCGCGAGCGGGGCCGCGCGAAGGAACAGACGCATGTGAACTCCAGGTTAGAAGAGCTGGCCGAACTTGAAATGGAGCTGCCACTTCGGCGCCTTGATGCCGTTGAGTGTGCGATCGAACCCGTAAGCGTAATCGAGCCCCAGTGGACCGAGCGGTGTGACAACGGACGCGCCGACACCGGCACCCCGGAACAGGCGGGTGGGATTGAAGTCGCGTGCGCGCGCCCAGATGTTGCCGGCGTCATAAAAGGCGTCGGCATAGAACTGCTGATTGAAACGAAGCCCGAGCTCCACCGAGTTTGTATAGAAGGCGCTGCCGAAAGAGGAGCGGAGTGCCCGCGAATCTCCGGTGGCGCTCTCGATGAAGCCCTGCGGACTGATCGAGAACTCGTTGTATCCGCGCAGTGGCTCGCCGTACTGTACACCGCCGAGCGAGAATTGCTGCGAGATATAGAAGCCGCCGGGATCGCCGAACACCGTGCCAGCACGCGCCGAGAGCCCAAGCAGCAGCGTGATCGGCTCGCTGCCGATCTGCGACCCGCCGAACTGCGCCAGGGAGGCGTAGTGCCGAACTTCCCCGGTAAACCGCGTGTATTTCGCCCCGCCCAGGAATCCGTTGGCCTGCGCCGAGAGCGTCTGCTTCCCGCCGTCGGTGGCGAAGGGTAACCCGATCCGCGTGTCGTGCTCGAATGACATGCCGAGCGTGGACCGCGCGCAGGAGATCTTCGAGCAGTCGATCGTACTGGCGAGGCCGTCGCTCCCGTACGATGCGCGCTCGCCGCCATACGACAGGAAGAGCCGCGAGAACCTTGAGCCGAAGAGGGGAAAGCCGAACTGGAGCTGCCCGCCGACAACGGTCTGGCGGCCGACATCGCTCACGATGAAACGCTTCTGCGAGTGGTACGCCGTCACCGTTCCAGAAACCTGCGACTCGCGGATGAACGGATCGGTGTAGCTCAGGCTGAAATCGTTGACAAACTGGCCGAACTGCCAGTTGAGCGCGCCGCGCTTGCAAAGGCCGAACAGATTGGGCTGGTCGAACCCGATGAACCCGCCTACGCCCGCACCCTGCCCCACCGACGCGCCAAAGTTCACGTTGCCGGTCCGCTTCTCCTTCACATGGAAGATGACGTCCAGGTCGCCATTCTCGTTCGCCTGCCGCGTATCCGGCGGGGCAATGGGCGTCTCGAAGAACCCGAGATTGCCGATGCTCTGATAGCTCCGCAGCAGCGCATCGCGACGGAAGATGTCGCCGGGCACCACGAAGATCTGATTACGAATGCAGTTCTCGGAGGTGACGTCGTTGCCGACGATCTCCACCCGGTTCACGATGGCGGGCGCCCCCTCGGCAACCTCCCAGCGGAGATTGACCGTGGGAATGGAATCACGGCCCACAAGACGGCGCTCGACCACCGGGCGCACATTCGCATAGATGTAGCCCTCGTTCGCGTAGGCCTCGCCCACGCGCCTGGTGGCTTCTTCCCACTTCCCCTGATCGAAATAGTCACCGTCGTCAGCCGCGCGTCCGAACGACAACACGTCGCGCACGGCGCCAGTGATCGTGCGGGGCTGTTCGCCGAAGGGATAGAACCGATGCAGCACCTCGTCGGAGAATCGGCGCGCACCGGTGATCTCGAAGGTCCCCACGCGATAGCGCGGTCCCTCGCTCACCGTCATGTCCACCAATGCCTTGCCCTTCGCGCGGTCAACCCGGATGGTGTCCTTCAGCACTTGCGCGTCGAGGAACCCGCGCGAGGCATACAGCGCGGGAATACGCTCGCCAACATCGCCGGCGAACTTGTCGGCGTCGAGCTCCCCCTTCCGCCACCAGAGAAAGCCCTCCGGCTTCGTGCTCATTGCGGAGACGATCTCCCCATCCGACACTCGGCGATTCCCCCCGACGCGCACACCCGAGACGGCAAGCCGGCGTCCCTCATCCACCCGGAACATCAGCGAGACCTTTCCGTTCACCAGCGTGGTTTCGGGCTTGACCTGCGCCAGGAAATATCCCGACGCCTGGTACAGCGAATCGATCCGCTGCATGGTGCGCGCAACCGCGGCGGGATCCAGCGGACGGCCGGTCAGCAGGTCCACGCGATCGCGCACACTGCCCCGGGAGAGCCGATCCGTCCCCGTGACGTCCACCGCTCCGAGGAGTGGCCGCTCGACCATGGTGAACACGAGCGACGCACGTGCCGGCGTCGTCTCGCACGCCGCGCGTACATCGTCGAACTGCCCGGTGGCGTAGATGGCGCGAATCGCCCGCTCGAGCGCGCGATAGTTGACCGGTCCCGGAATGAGGCCGGATTCGGCACGCACCACCGCATCCGTCGCGCGGGAGAGTCCGCGGAAGGCGATAGTGTCAGGAGTCGCGCAGCGCCCCGCATCGGTGGGGCCCTGCGCACGCGCCGTCGCCCCCACGAACAGGAGGGCGACGGCAGAAAAGTACAGACGTCGCATCACGATAATATACACGGAACAAGGCCGGCAGGATCCCCGAACATTGGACCCCGCCGGCCTCTGGTTGGTTGCCGTCAGGCCTTCGTGGCGCTCGACAGTGTCTTGAACTCCAGACGCGTCCCATCGGTGGCCACGTCCACCTCGATTTCATCGCCGCGCGTGAACTCCCCAAGGAGAATCTTGTCAGACAGGGGATCCTCGATGTACTTCTGGATCGAACGCTTGAGCGGCCGCGCCCCATAGGCCTCGTCATAGCCGTGCTTCACGAGCAGTTCGGTGGCACCCTCGGTGAGCCGCATCGTCAACTCATCCTCGGCCAGCCGCTTCCGCACATCCTTGAGCAGTACGCTCACGATCCGCGTGATGTGCTCGCGGCTCAGCGGATGGAACACGATCACGTCGTCCAGCCGGTTCAGGAACTCCGGGTTGAAGACGATCTTCAGCTCCTCCTTCACCTTCTCCTGCATCCGCTCGAAGCTCTGTTCGGTATCGCCGGTGGCGAAGCCCAGCCCCTTGCCCTTGGTGATGTCACGGGCGCCCACATTCGACGTCATGATCACCACGGTGTTCTTGAAGTCGATCTGTCGGCCGTAATTGTCGGTGAGATGCCCCTCGTCCAGCACCTGCAGGAGAATGTTGAACACATCCGGGTGCGCCTTCTCGATTTCGTCGAGCAGGATCACCGAATACGGCTTGCGACGAATGGCCTTGGTGAGCGTGCCGGAGTCTTCGTAGCCCACGTACCCCGGCGGCGCGCCGATCAGGCGCGACACCGAGAACTTCTCCATGTACTCGCTCATGTCCACGCGGATCAGCGCGGACGCGTCGGCGAACAGGAACCTCGCCAGCGAACGGGCGAGCTCGGTCTTGCCCACGCCCGTCGGCCCGCTGAAGATGAAGGAGCCGATGGGACGATTGGGATCCTTGAGGCCCGCGCGACTGCGACGGATCGACCGGCTGATGGCCTTGATGGCCTCGTCCTGTCCGATCACGGTCTGGTGCAGCTCGTCCTCCATGCGCAGCAGGCGGCTGGTCTCGGCTTCCTGCAGACGGGTGACGGGAATGCCCGTCCACCGGCTCACGATGAAGGCGATTTCCTCCTCGCCCAGCACGGGCCGATGCGACTGCCGCCGCTTCTCCCACTCCTCCTGCTGCTTGCGGATGTCGCCCTGGATCTCGCGCTCGCGGTCGCGCAACGAGGCAGCACGCTCGAAGTTCTGATCGCGCACCGCCGCTTCCTTCTCGACGTTCACCTTCTCCAGGTCCGCCTTGAGCGCTGCCACCTCCGGCGGCGGCGACTGCGCCGCCAGTCGCGCTCGCGCCCCTGCCTCATCGATCACGTCGATGGCCTTGTCCGGAAGGAAGCGATCGGTGATGTAGCGCTCGGACTGCTTTGCCGCGAGCACCAGAGTGGAATCGGGAATCGTGACCTTGTGATGATCCTCGTACTTCTTCCGCAGCCCCTTGAGGATCTCCACCGTCTCGTCGATGGAGGGCGGATCCACTACGACGGTCTGGAAGCGTCGCTCCAGCGCGCCGTCCTTCTCGATGTACTTGCGATATTCGTTCAGCGTGCTCGCGCCCACGCACTGCAGCTCGCCACGGGCGAGCGCCGGCTTCAGCATGTTGCTGGCGTCAATCGCTCCTTCAGCCGCACCCGCGCCCACGAGCGTGTGCAACTCGTCGATGAAGAGGATGATGCTCTTGTTCTGCGCGATCTCGTTCATCACGGCCTTGAGGCGCTCCTCGAACTGACCGCGATACTTCGTGCCGGCAATCACCGCCGCCATGTCCAGCGACAGCACGCGGTTGTCGCGCAGCGACTCGGGGCACTCGCCATTCGCGATGAGTTGCGCCAGCCCCTCGACAATTGCCGTCTTGCCCACGCCGGGCTCGCCGATCAGTACCGGATTGTTCTTCTTCCGACGCGTCAGCACTTCCATCACGCGCTCGATCTCCTTCGCGCGTCCGATGGTGGGATCCAGCTGCCCCTCGGCCGCCAGCAGCGTGAGGTCGCGGCAGAAGTGATCGAGCGCCGGCGTCTTGCTCTTCTTGTCGCCCTTGCCCGCGGCGGGCTGCGGCGGCGGTCCGCCAGCCGTCTGCGCGTTGCCCTGGTTCTGCGACACGTCGGTGCCCAGGATGCGCAGCGTCTCCGCACGCGCTGCCTCGAGATTCACCCCGGCATCGGTCAACACCTGCGCAGCAATGCCCTTCTCCTCGCGCAGCAGGCCGAGCAGGAGATGCTCCGTGCCCACATAGCTGTGGCTGAGCTCCCGGGCCTCGCTCATCGCGAGCTCCAGCACCTTCTTCGCTCGCGAGGTATATGGCAGGTCGGGGCCGGTGGCCTGCGCCGCCTTCCCCTTCTTCACCGTTTCCTCGATCTTCTGCTGGATCTCGTCGAGCTCGACGGAGAGGTTCTGCAGCACACTGGCTGCCACGCCATCGCCCTCGCGGATCAGACCGAGCAGGATGTGCTCGGTGCCGACATACTCATGATGGAGACGGGCAGCTTCCTCGCGCGCCATGGCGAGGACCTTCCGGACCCGTTCCGTGAAGTTGTAGCCGTTCATAAGTGCCTCAGAGAGAGCCGCGTGGACGTGCGCTCAGGCAGTGGGCCCTGCCTCTTCCTCCAGCGCGGCACGTACGTAGCGTGCACGCGCCAGACCTGCCTCGCTCTCGGTGAGCGATCGCCCTTCGGCGGCTGCAAGATGCGCCGCCTGCGCAAAGATCAGGAGCTTGTTGAGAGTATATACACTCAGACCGGGAATCAGTTTCAGTCCCACGGCCAGTCGTACGCCACTCAGGAAATTCATCGCCTCGTCGAACGTGAGGCTGCGGGCATAGCGGAGCGTCCCGTACGCGCGCCAGAGCTTGTCCTCGATAATATATCCGGCATCGCGAAGGAGAACACGCCGCGCCTCCTCCTCCCGCTCCACCACATGCCCCACCACCCGCAACAGCTGATCGAGGAGGTCCTCCTCCGAACGGCCGAGGGTCGTCTGGTTGGAGAGCTGGAACAGATTGCCCACCACCTCCGAGCCTTCGCCGTAGAGCCCGCGATAGGTCAGCCCCACCTGCTGCAGGCCGGCCAGTACCCGCCCGATCTCCTTCGTGAGCACCAGCCCGGGCAAATGAATGAGTACCGAGGCGCGCATTCCGGTTCCCACATTCGTGGGACAGGCCGTGAGATAGCCGAACTCTCCGTGGTATGAATAGGGGACCCTCTCACCCAGCTCCCGGTCAACGCGCTCCACGGCCGCGAAGGCCGCGCGCAGCTCGAACCCGGACTGCAGCGCCTGCAGCCGCAGATGATCTTCCTCGTTGATCATCACACTCAGCCCGTCAGCGAGATACACCGCCGCTCCGGAACGCAACGGATGCTGGACGTCGACCCCCGCCAGTTCCTTGCTCACGAGATGGCGCTCGAACAGCAGTGCGCGATCGGCGGGCGGGAGCTGGTCCAGCCGCACCAGCAGACTCACCGGCATCGACGGCAGCTGCGTCATCGCTTCCCGGATCTGTGCCAGCACCCGCAGCCGCTCGCCCTCGCGCGCCCGGCCCGTGAAGGCGTAGCCGTCCAGATTGCGCGCCAGGCGCACCCGCGTGCTCAGCACCACATCCGAGTGTCGGCCGGAGGCATCCAGCCAGCGCACCCCGCCGTCCGGGAGCAACGAGAGATCCAGTGTCACTCGAGTTCCCGGATGCGATCCCGCAAGCCGGCCGCCACCTCGAACTGCTCCTGCACGATCGCGCGACGCAGGCGATCCCTGAGCTCCCCCAGCGTTCCCGCGCGCTCCATCACCGCCTCAGCGGGCGCGCGATAGCTGGTACCGGTATGACGGGCGTTCCCGTGAACGCGACGCAGCAGTTCGCGCATGCCGGGTTCGAAGGTGGTGTAGCATCGCGCGCAGCCCATGCGACCGGTCGCCCGGAAGTCCTTCATCGTGAGACCGCAGAACGCGCACGCCCCGGCGTCGGCGCCATCAGGCGCTGCTTGCTGCTGTACCGCCTGCAGAAAGTCGCCAAGGGGATGCTTGGGCGTCGCGATCGTGGTCTCCACACCCCGCTCGGCGGCGCACTGCTCGCAGAGATGCAGCTGACACACCGCGTTGTTCTCGATGGTCGTGAGATTCACGACGGCGTCGCGCTCCTTGCACTGATCGCAGATCATGGCAGCGGCTCGAGATCCTCGCCGGGCGCGGCGGGCATCCGCAGGCGGCCGTCCTCGAGCTCCAGGATGCGATCGGCCCGCGCTGCCAGCGAGGCGTTGTGCGTCACTACGATCATCGCCACCTGCAACTCGCTCGCAATAGAGCTCAGGAGTTCGTGCAGACGCTCACTGTTCAGATGATCCAGGTTCCCGGAGGGTTCGTCCGCCAGGAGCACCGCAGGCTCCGCGGCCAGCGCCCGCGCGACCGCGGTGCGCTGCTGCTCCCCGCCGGACATCTGGGAG
>JBBSVF010000070.1:0-12000 GCA_038233745.1 Gemmatimonadales bacterium | reverse complement strand
CGTCCACCGCGCCGAGTGACTCGCGTAATGCCGAGATCTCGTGTGCGCTGCGATCGAACACCTCCCGCACCGCGAGCAGCACGTCCACGGCGCGCGCGATTTCCTGCGCCGTCGCGTCGGCACTCTGCCGGATCTCCTCCCCACTCGAACGGCGGTCACGCGCGGCATCGCCGATCGTGCGACCGGAGCTGGTCAGTTCGGCCATCGCGGCGCTGGCAGTCAGCCAGCGCCAAAGGCGGGAGTTGCGGGGCATGCAACTGGAAAGGGACGTCGGCGCGGTGGCGTCGCAGCGGTACAGTACGGGAGCGGCGCAAGCCTTCGCAAGCGCCGGAGATGCCGAACCATCGCCTTCGCGGTATCTTGGGCAGGTCACCCGGATTCCCCCACCTCCCCCCTGCCGTGACCCACAGCGCCACCGATGCCTCAGCCGATGTGAGCGGGCCGCGCGTGGCAGTGATCATGGGCAGTCGGAGCGACCTCCCGGTCATGCAGGCCGCGCTGACCCTGCTCGCCGAGCTCCGTGTGCCGCACGAGGCACGGGTCGTCTCGGCCCACCGCACCCCGCAGTGGATGATGGAGTACGCGTCCAGTGCGGAGTCCCGTGGCATTCAGGTCATCATCGCCGCGGCGGGTGGCGCGGCGCATCTGCCAGGCATGGTGGCAGCCTGCACGGTGCTGCCGGTGCTCGGCGTGCCCATCGCCGCGACCGGCCTGGCCGGCGTCGATGCGCTGCTCTCCATCGTCCAGATGCCGCGTGGAGTGCCGGTCGGCACGCTTGCGATCGGCTCACCGGGAGCCGCCAACGCCGCACTGCTGGCCGCCGCAATCGTTTCAACAGGCGATGCGCCCCTTCGCGAGCGGCTGCGGGCGTGGCGTGCAGCTCGCACGGCGGACGTCATGGCCGACACCGACATCGAGGCCGGCGCGTGAGATCCCCGGTGAGTCCTCCGGCCACGATCGGCATACTCGGTGGCGGACAACTGGGACGCATGACTGCGCTCGCGGCACGCTCACTCGGCTACCGCGTCCGGGTGCTCGATCCGCGCGCGGACTGCGCAGCCGCACCGATTGCCGACGCGGTGATTCAAGGATCCTTTGCGGACGCCGATGCGGCACGCCGCCTGGCGGCCGGGTGCGATGTGGTGACGCTGGAGATCGAGCAGGTGTCGCTGGCGGCGCTGAACGCGGCGGGTGAGCTCGCGCCGGTGCGTCCTGGCAGCGGCGTGCTCGGCATCGTGCAGGACCGGGCTCGCCAGAAGCGCTGGCTCGGTGACATCGGACTTCCACTTGGTGAATACGCCGTCGTCTCGTCGGCCGACGACCTGCGGCTGGCCATGCAGACGATCGGACCAGACCTTTTCGTGCAAGCGTGCGAGGGAGGCTTCGACGGCCGCAGTCAACTGCGACTTGCGAAGGGTGACGACGCGAGCGCCGCACACGCCGCGCTGGGCGGAGCGCGAGCAGTCGCCGAGCGGGCACTTGATCTCGAGCTGGAACTGAGCATTCTCGTGGCGCGGCGTCCGTCCGGCCAGATGGTGGTGTTTCCTCCGGCGCTGAATCACCATGAGCGCCAGATCCTCGCGTGGAGCGCGCTTCCCGGAGCGATCGATCCCGCGGTGCTTGCGCAGGCTGTCGCGATGGCCCGATCGATCGCGGAAGAGATCGGGCTCGAGGGCATTCTCGCCATCGAGCTCTTCCTGCTCCGCGATGGCCGGCTCCTGGTGAACGAGCTCGCTCCGCGACCTCACAACTCCTTTCACGCCACGGAGCTCGCCTGCCCCACCAGCCAGTTCGAGCAGCTTGTTCGCGCAGTCTGCGATCTGCCGCTCGGCGATGTTGAACCTGTGCGGCCATCGGCAATCGTGAATCTGCTCGGTGAGCTGTGGTCCGATGGGCGCGAGCCTGACTATGCCCGTGCCTTGGCGGTGCCCGGCACCCGCCTCTTCCTGTACGACAAGCACGGCCCCACGCCCGGGAGAAAAATGGGCCATCTCGCCGCCTCCGGCACCTCGTCCGACGAGGCGCTGCAGCGTGTCCAGCTGGCGTTCTCCCGACTCTAGGCTCCGCGTCCCACGCGATACTGCTGATACCCACCTGACCCGACATGACAGCACCTCTTCCCGTACTTGAGACCTCAGAGCTCGACTCCCGCGCCGTGATCGCCGCCGTCGCCGGCGGGTTGCTTGTCGGTCTGCTCCCCGCGCGTCCGGCAGTTCGCAACGCGCTGCTTGCAGCCGCTGGTGTGCTCGCCGTGGGCGCGCTGGTGCGTGGGCCCACCATCCGGGCCACCGAACGGGCCGGCATTCGCAGACGGACCGTGAACCTCCGGTTCAGCTTCGTGGTGGAGGAGCCCGTCCCGCGCGTCTTCGCCTTCTGCAGCAACTTCGAGAACTTCCCGCAGTTCATCGCCGCGCTCTGCGAAGTGAAAGACACCGGCGATGGCCGAAGTCACTGGCGCGCTGAATCGCCGACTGGGGAGACCCTGGAATGGGATGCGGTCACCACGAAATACATGGTGAACAGTGTGATCGGCTGGCGCAGCGTTCCCGAGGCGCCGGTGGACACCACAGGCCTCGTTCGCTTTACACCGGATGGTGAGCACACCTGCGTCCGTGTCGCCGTCTGCTATTCGCCACGCACCTCGGAGATCGCCGACACGCTCATGGCGATCGCACAGCCCCGCCGTGGCGAGTCACTGGAACGCGACATCCGGCAGCTCGAGCGCTACGTTCGCGAGACGTCGCCCGCCTGAGCCAGTGGCGTCACGCTGGCGTCGCCCGTCCGATCGGAACGACGTCGTCCGGCCTGACGCCGTTCGCCGTCTTCAAGGCCGACGCCATCACGGCGCACCTCGAAGAGGCGGAAGGGCGGCGCGTCGGGAAACTGTTCCTCCAGCACGGCCATCGCGACGTTGAAGACGGGAATGCCGCTGCTCGTCCGGCCTTCCGCGGCTCCCTTGTGGGCATGCCCGTGAAAAGCGGCACTCACCTCGAAGCGCGTGAGCGGCTCCTCGAGACGGCTTGCACATCCTCCGTGCACGTGCCGATGCGTTGGACTGGAAGCGCCTGCGTTCACGCTTCGGCGAGCGGTGGCCCCTGCTCTACACCTACCTCGTCCTGTTCACGTTCGTGTATCCGTCGCTCGTGGCTGCGATTCCGTCGTCGTTGATGGACGAGCTGGCACGCCTGCATGCCGACCTGCGCAGCGCTCCACCCGCGGATGCCGTCTGCCAGGGTACGTTCGTGAGTCGCGCGCAGTACCTGATCGACATCGGGCAGTACGGGATGTCGGACGCGCGCCTCGCGCCGCGCGGCGGCATGTCGGCGGAAGACGTGATCTTCTGGACCTGGGCGATCGACCATGTGAAGTAAGGCGCGGATGGGCCCTCACTGGTTCATCGTGTCGCGCGCCCTGAATTCGCGGAGCTTCCGGTAAAGCGTTCGCCGATCGATTCCAAGTCGCTCGGCGGCTCGGGTATGGTGCTCCTCCTCGTGCGCGAGCACGAACTCGATATACCGGCGTTCGAGCTGCTCCAGCGTCCACGACGCGTCATCGGGCACATCGATGGCCGAGCGTCCGGCATGCACCCCAGCCGCCGGTGGCACTGCCTCCCCTGCGTGATGACGCTCCACCCAGTGCCGGAGCTCCCGCACATTGCCCGGCCAGTCGTACGTGAGCAGCGATTGCAGTTGCCGCTGCATTCCCAGCAGAGCCGACTCCGACGTCTCGCCGGCCTCCTCGGCGAAATGGCGAACGAGCAGGGGGATGTCTCCGCGGCGCTCCCGCAGTGGCGCCACGGGAATGGTGAGCACCGACACGCCGGCAACGGGTGAGCAGCCCGGCGTCGCCTCTCCGGCGACCGTGCGAATGGTGAGCACGAGGCGCAGGTGACTGCGCGAATATTCCCCGTCCCCTCGCAGCGAACGTACGATGGTGTCCGCACCCGCCGCGGAGAGACGGTCTGCATTCTCCAGCACGATCGTGCCGGCATGCTCGGACCGAATGGCGCGCGCGATCACATCGTCATCCACGAGCGAGCAGTCGAGCCCCACGAGCGGTCGGTTCGCGAGCGGGGAAAGCTGATGCACGAGCTGCGCAATGAGCCGCTTCCCCGTGCCCGCTTCGCCGGAGACAAGTACCGGACGACGCAGCGCTGCCGCTGCCCCCACAAGTTCGCGCACATGCGAGAGCGCAACCGACCGCCCCACCAGCAGGGCCATGGCGCCTTCCGCCGACCGCGCGCGCAACAGCCCGAGCTCGCGCTCCATTCGCCGGTCACGCCCTGCGCGCTCCAGCACGAGGAAGAGCTCATCGATCTCATCGGCACTCACGATATCATAGGCCCCGGCGCGGTGCGCCTCCAGCCGGCTGGCCGATTTCGAATCAGGTGCAATGGCCACCACGTGCGATCGGGTGAGGGCACAGAGCTGCGGGAGTGCGGGATCCCGCGAGTCCACGAGGACCACGTCCGCGATGGCGAAGGCCTTCGACAACTCGGGCGATGACGCGTGTCTCGCGACGCGCGACGTCTCGAATCCCGCGGTGGACAGCAACTCGAACACTCCGCCGTCGAGTGGCTCTCCCACACACAGGACACGAATGACATCAGGGCTCTTCGATTCCGCGCGGGTGTTCATGCCTCGCAGTATCGGCGCGTGCGGGGCGGGCCTGCAGCTCTGAGCAGCTCAGGAGGCGACCTGCTCCGGCGCGAGTCCGTACCGGCGGTTCCGGCTGCGAAAGTCCGCCATCGCCTCCGCCAGATCGTCTGCTCCGAATTCCGGCCACATCTTCGACACGAAGAGGAGTTCCGCATAGGCGCATTCCCAGAGCAGGAAATCGCTCAGGCGCTGTTCCCCGCCCGTGCGCACCACGAGGTCCACGTCGCGTGCGGGAACCTGATCATGATCGACGGTGGCGAGGAGCTGTGTGAACTGGTCGCGCGTCAACGCTTCGCTGCGTGCGGCCGCTGATGCCCTGAGCATCGCATCGCGCGAGGAGTAGTCCACTGCCACACGCAGGTGCATCTGCGTGCCGCCAACGGTCAGCGCGTCCACCTGGTCGACCGTGTGCCGAAGCGACGAGGGAAGCCTGTCGCGCCTGCCCAGGATCGACAGCCGCACACCGTTCTGGACACAGCGCTTTGCTTCTCCCAGCATGGCGCGGCGAAAGAGCCGCATGAGGGCGGTAACTTCCGTCGTGGGACGCTTCCAGTTGTCGGACGAAAACGCGTAGAGGGTGAGCGTGCCGACCCCCTCGCGCACCGCGGCCTCCACGATTGCGCGCGCGGTGCGCAATCCCGCCTCATGCCCTGCGGTGCGCGAAAGGCCATGGCTCGTGGCCCAGCGTCCGTTGCCATCCATGATGATGGCGATGTGTGGCCCCGAATATTGCGCCGCGCTCGTCGCGCCTGAATGTCGTGGTGTGGGCATGAGGAAGTTCAGCGGTCGCGTGTTGCGCGTATCAGCGCTTCCATGTGATCCAGATACCGCTCGAGCGCGCGTCGTCCGGCGGCCGCCAAGCGGTACTGCGTGCGTGGCACCCGCCCTTCGAATGACTTGGTGCAGGTGAGATACCCAGCGTCTTCCAGCTTGCGTGCATGGACGCTGAGATTGCCATCCGTGGTCCTCATGAGCTGCTTCAGCTCGTTGAACGTGAGGCTGTCGTTCACCGCCAGAGCGCTCACGATCCCGAGGCGCATGCGTTCATGAATGAGCCGGTCGAGCGCCAGCGCGCCCGCCTCGGCCCACAGTGCCTCCGCGCCATCGACGCCTTGCAGCGGGGCGCGCTCGGCAGCGCGACGCGCCGCCGATCCATGCTTAGCCACCATGCCTCCTGGCGATCACCACTCCGAAGATCACGTGCATTGCGCCGAACCCCGCGGCAAGACACCACGTACCCCAGGCCACCGGGGCCAACAGCGCCACCGCGCCAATTCCCATGAAAGCGAGTCCCATGACCGGCACGATACGCACGGAGAAGGTGCCGGCAGCTACGACTGCCACGCCATACAGGAGGAGCCACACGCCAGGCAACAGCGGGATCAACGAGCGCTCCAGGAACACCAGGGTCAGCAGCGCCCCCACTGCCATCGGAGGCGCGAAGCTGAACACCACCTTTCTCGCTGGCTCCGACCAGAGTGGCAACTGTGCCGCTCGTGCCTTCAACGCCATCGTGTACAGGGAAATTCCTGCACCGAGCACCGCCTCAACCATCCAGATGAACAGCCAGCGTGCGGGAGAGGCAGTCATCGATGCAAGCGCGGTGGCGCCAAGTGCCGTCACGCCGATCAGCGCTGTTCCCCACCCCGATACCGCGGTAAAGGTGCCCGCCGCCTCCATCGTCTCGCGAATGAATCGCAGGTTGTCCATCGCCCGCGCCTGCATCTCGGGCTGCTCTGAACGGGGAAAACGGAGCACTTTCGGCATGCGCTGAGGATGGCAGGGTCAGGCGCGCCTGTCAAGTGCTTTGTGCTACAAAGAACGAATGCCCCACGGATCGCCGAGCACTCGCCCCAGGCATCAGGCGCTCGGCTGCGCCGACTCCTGTCTGTCCTTCGACGGCGACACCCCCGCAGAAGCCGACGCGCGTGCGCCGTGAGCAAAGGTCTTCACCATGGCGTCGCAGAAGGCCGGCAGATCTTCCGGCTTTCGGCTCGTGACAAGCTGCTCGTCCACCTGCACTTCCGCGTCAACCCAGGCGCCACCCGCGTTCGTGATATCCGTGCGCAGCGAAGGCCACGACGTCAGCGTGCGGCCGCTCACCGCCCCTGCCTCGACGAGCAGCCAGGGTCCGTGGCAGATCGCCGCGACCGGACGCTCGGAGAGCATGAACTCCCGGACGAACGCCACCGCCGCCTCGTCGGTCCGCAGTGCATCAGGATTGGCAACGCCCCCCGGCAACAGCAGCGAGTCGTAATCGCTCGCCTGCACGTCCGCGAGCAACCGGTCCACCGGCAGCCGCGCACCCTTCTCGTCGTGATTCATCGCCTGGATCGAATCGGCCTTCGGCGAAATGAGGTGCGTCGTCGCCCCTGCTGCATCCAGCGCCTTGCGCGGCTTCTCCAACTCCACCTGCTCCACACCATCAGTCGCCAGAATCGCGACGCGTTGTCCCTCGAGTATTCCGCTCATGGTCTTCTCCTGTTGAGTCGGATGCGTAGTCCCTCACGAAGCGTGCCCCATACTGCCATGGCAGACCTCGCATGGGTCTGCGCGGGGACGTAGTGTTCCTGCGTGCCCTTTCTCCCGCTTCACGGCCACGCAGCGCTGCGCGCCCGGCTAAACGACGCCATCACCCATGAGCGTCTGCCATCCTCCCTTCTGCTGCAGGGGGCGGCAGGCATCGGGAAGCAGCGCCTCGCGCTCTGGATCGGCCAGCGACTGGTCTGCGACGGCCCCGACCCCCGCCCCTGTGGTAGCTGCCAACAGTGCCGCTACGCCCTCGCCGGAACGCATCCGGATATCCATTGGTACTTCCCGCGTCCTCGACTCAAGGACGGCAACGCCTCGCCTGCCCAGGTCACCGACGACTTCCGCGAAGTGATCGCCGAACGCGCGGAGACTGGCGCGTACTCACCCGCGCCCCCGGCAGACGCCATTCTCATTGCCACGACCAGGTCCATGGTGCAGTCGGCCGCCCTCGCCCCCGCCATGGCCGCGCGCAAGATCTACATTGTGGGCGACGCCGAGCGAATGGTCGTCCGCGAAGGTGCCGAAGAGGCGGCTGGCGCCTTCCTCAAGCTGCTCGAGGAACCCCCCGCCCGCGCCACGATCATCCTGACCTCCAGCGAGCCGGGGGCCCTCATCCCCACCATCAGGTCTCGCGTCGTCGCGATCCGCATGGCCCCGCTGTCCCGAGCTGACACCGAGTCGGTGCTGCGGGAGCCCGCAATGGCGGAGGCGGTTGCACAGGCGGGCGCGCCAGGCAGCGTGGACGAGCAGCTCCGGGTGGCGTCGGGAGCTCCGGGCGCCCTGCTCCAGGGCGCAGCATGGGCTGACGCCATTCAGAGAGCGCGGGCATTGCTCGAGGCGACGGCCGGCAACCGACAGGAGCAGGCGCGGACCGCGCTGCTTCAAGGCAGCAACAAGGCCCGCGGCAGCTTCACCACCACTCTCGAGGCCCTCACGGCGCTGTTGCACGAGCGGATTCAGGGACTGGTCACCCGTGGAGCGCCCCGGCGGGCAAGCGATGCGGCCCGGGCGATCAACGCTGTGGAGCAGGCCAAGGAACGGGCGACAGCGAATGTGAATCCACAGCTCATCACCAGCGAACTGATCCGCAATCTGCGGGAGTTGGCACAGTGAAATCCGGCGACGCGCTCACGCACGTCTCCGCCGACGGCTCGGCCCGGATGGTGGATGTCGGCGACAAGCCCGACACCGCGCGACGTGCCCGAGTGGTGGGCAGCATCACCATGGCGCCCGCAACACTTGCCGCCATCCGCGACAACACCGTCAGAAAGGGCGACGTCCTCGGAGTGGCGAAGCTGGCTGGCATCATGGCCGCCAAGCGAACCGCTGATCTCATCCCCCTCTGCCACCCCATCTTCTTGAGTGACGTCTCCGTAGACCTCGAGCTGGACGAGACGCTTCCTGGAGTCCGCGTGGAAACCGTCGTGAGCACCGTCGGGAAAACCGGTGTCGAAATGGAAGCGCTCACCGCCGCCACCGTTGCGCTCCTCACGATCTACGACATGGCCAAGGCCCTGGATCGGGGGATGGTCATCGGCAGCATCATGCTGATGGAAAAAACAGGTGGAGCGAGCTCGGCCTTTGCAAGGGGTTGATGGTGGGCGTGCTCGGCAGTAGCGTCAGGGAGCAGCACCCAGGATAAATGTAAGCTAACCCTTTACCAGGGTTCTACTTATGAAGAGACTCCAAGGCACGTATGTGCACCGGGGCGATGGGCGACGCAAGCGCGCACGGATCAAACAAACGATTCTTGCAGTCAGTTTTTTCTGCGTCACCGCCTTCCTGCTGGGGAATCGGAAGCCCGCCGCGACCAGCGCGGAAGCCGCGCCGGTCACCTCGGCGCCAAGTCACTTCCGGATTGATGTGAGCACCAATGCCACCGTAATGCGGGAGCTCGACGCTACCAAGGGCGAGCTGGCACTCACCCGCAACCAGCTCGAGCGGGCGCATCTCGTCATTGCCTTCTCCGGGCGGTACAATGTCGGCGCCGGCCTGGCCGGCACCATCATCGACGTGGCGAACGCCGAAGGCATCGATCCCGAATTGGCATTCCGGCTCGTGAAGCTGGAGAGCGATTTCAACGCGCGGGCAACCAGCCCTGTGGGCGCCATCGGCCTCACGCAGGTAATGCCGTCAACCGCGCGCTTCTATGTGAAGGGCATCTCCGCCACGCAGTTGTACGATCCTCAGACCAACCTCCGGGTGGGCTTCCGGTACCTGCGAGGGCTCGTTCGCGAGTATCACGGAAACGTCCGTCTTGCACTGCTGGTCTACAATCGTGGGCCAGTCGCGGTGGCAAAATCCAGGGCCAACGGTGACGACCCCTCCAACGGCTACGATCGCATCGTCACCCGAGGCTATCGGGGACAGGGGATCGTGGAATAACTCTCAGCGCCGCTGGCTGGACACGCGGGCACCCGGTTTCCGGGTGCCCGACTTGTTTCCGGTGCGACCGCTCGGGGAACCCGGCCGCTTGGTCCGCGCGGTGGTGGATGTCCTGCCCTCGCCCTGTGGCGGCGCGCCGGCACCGGGAATCCGCAACGCTGCGCGCGCCACTGCCGGGGCAGGCACGAGTACCTCCTGGCCCGGGGCCAGGCGCCCGCTCTTCAGACGAAGGAAGGGCGCGTTGAAGCGCTCGATGCTCGCGCTCGCAACGCCGTTGGCCTCGGCGATACCGTCAACCGTGTCGCCCTTGCGGCTTTCGACCACCCGATACGCCTGCCGCGCGCCCGCCGGAAGCAACCCGAAGCTGCGTTCGAAGTCAGCAGCAGCGCCCACCGGAATCCGCACGCCACTTCGCACGCGCGGTGGAGTCATGCCACGAAGGTACTGCGGATTGAGATCGAGAATCGCCGCGAGCTTCGCCCCGCAGGCCGTCGCGATGGCGTCGAGTGGGGTCGCGCCCGGGACGGTCACGGAATCGTAGGCGAACGGCTCCTGCCGGGCGATCTGAAGCCCGTACCGTCCTACATCCTTCGCGACCAGCGCCGCCGCGATCAGCTGCGGCACGTATTCGCGCGTCTCGTCGCGGAGGTAATCCTTTCCTGCCAGCACGAAGAACGCACTGTCGCGATTCGCCTCTGGCAGCTCATCGGCGTACATGGTGAGGCCTCTGGAGATTCGCCCCGGCCCGCCGTTGTACGCCGCCGCCGCGAGATACACCGAGCCGAACTGCCGGTTGAGTCCACGAATGAATCGAACGGCGGCGTCGGTGGAGCGCACCGGATCACGACGCTCATCCACCCACTCGTCGATTCGCAGCCCCATGTCCCGCCCGGTCGTGGCCATGAACTGCCACATTCCCACCGCAGCCGCCCGTGAATAGGCATGCGGATCGTACCCGCTCTCCACCAACGCGAGGTAGTACATGTCTTCCGGGAGCCCACCTTCGCGGAATGCAGCCCGGATCATCGGCTCGTACCGCGTTCCCCGCGACAGCCGGTCGGCGATCCGGTCGCGTGAGCGTCCAGAGAACATCTCCACGTAGTGCGCCACACGATCGTCACGCTGGAAGGACAGGACGTCCAGATCCCAGAGTGACGTTGGCGCAAGCGTCGCGGTTGCATCCGCCAGCGCGTCTGCCGGCATGAGGGCGAGTCGGGTTGAAGGACCTGCCTGCGTGACGCGAACAGCGGGAGTGGCTCCCATCGCCGGCGCGTCCTGTGCGTCCAGACCCGGGAACGGCATCGCCGCCGTCGGGACGCCGCGGGCGGTTCGTCCCAGCGCGCAGCCGCCAAGCCCGAGACTCCAGCTCATCACCACCATCGCGCGGAGGGCGCGACAGCTGCTCCGAGTCATCGGGTGGTAATGAAGTTGCCGAGCACGCGATTGGTGGCATTCAGCACCGCGAGCGCTGCACCGCGCACCAGATCGCCCTCCGCGAGGTAGCAGCCGAGCAGACGCTCAGGTCCGGCGTCGCCCTGCTGGATCAGCGAGGTGATGACGACGTTGGCGTCGAACGCACGCACCACCTTCACGCCCACAAGTTCAAAGGTGACCGCGCGACCGGTGAAGTTCTCCAGCGCGCGGATCGCCGCTTCTGCACCGAGACGGGTATCACCGGCGGGGCTGGCCTGCCCCGCGACCTGACCGAGTACCAGCTCGCCGGGGCCGAACTCCAGCGTCACCTGACACGTGACCCGCCCGCTCGGCGTGCGCTCGAAGGTGAAGTCCGTGAAGCGGAGTCGTTCGCGCCTGGCAATGACAGCCGGCGCTCGGTTGGGTACAGGCGCCCGGTCGGAGGTCATGGCGTTCATGGCGAGGAGTGGGTGAGCTCTGGGGAGGGGCCGGGCATCGTCGCCCTGCCTAGCAACACGAGCAAGCGTATGAAAGGCAACCCGGCTGATACCGCCATCGGGAACACGAGGTATATTGACGCGCGCCGTCGGAGAGGATGCTGTGATCCTTGTCACACGGACATGGTGCCGAGATCTCCTCCGCACCGGACGCTGGCCAGCGAGAGTGCCTCATGAGAGTTGCCGTGTCTTTCGATCACGCCGGATGGCCGCTCCGCGACACGGTGCTGCGCGCGGTGCTGGACGCGAAGCACGACATCGTGGACGCCGGGCCTCCGGAATGCGTGGATGGCGATGATTATCCGGACCGGGCGCTGGAGGTTGCGAACGCTCTCGTACGCAATGACGCACTTCGCGGCATCCTGGTCTGCGGGAGCGGCGTTGGAGCCTGCGTGTCGGCCAACAAGGTCCTGGGCATTCGTGCCTGTCTCTGTCACGACACGTTCTCTGCGCGCCAGGGTGTGGAGGACGATGACCTCAATGTGCTCTGTCTCGGCGCGCGCATCATCGGCTCG
>JBBSVF010000069.1:0-12004 GCA_038233745.1 Gemmatimonadales bacterium | reverse complement strand
TCGTCGATCACGATGATGTCGTGCGTCTCTGCAGGTTCCGGAGCCGCCTTCGCCACCCGGTCCACGATACGACGATACAGGTCGTCAGCGCGCTCCAGAAGCGCGCGCCGATCCGGGCGGAGCAGCGCCTCGGCCACCAGGGCGTGCGCGAGGTGTGTCTTCCCCAGCCCAGTGCCACCCACGATCAGGATGGGGTTGTAAAGCCGCCCAGGTGACACGGCGGCCGCAGAGGCCGCGGCGTACGCAGACTCGTTGCTGGCACCCACAACGTATGAGGTAAAGAGGTAGCGCTCGCTGGGTGATCCAGTCACGGCGTCATCCGTTCGGGTCCGCTGCTGCCGATGTGCAGATTAGCATGGTCAATGTGGATATCCGTTGGATAGTACGCACCCTGCTTTTTCATCAGGCATGGCATCGATCTGGACTGGCGCCCTGTCGTTCGGGCTCGTGAACATCCCCGTGTCGCTGGCGAGCGCTGTGCGCGACGCGGAGCGGACCAGCTTCCGCATGCTCCACAACGAGGATCTGACCCCGATCAAGTACGAGCGGGTCTGTCCGGTGGATGGGGAGGTCGTCCCGTGGAACGAGATCGTCAAGGGCTACGAGTACACCAAGGGGAAGTATGTTGTCGTGACGCCGGAGGAGTTCGCGAAGGTTCGCACTCCGTCCAGCAAGGCTGTGGAGATGACGGATTTCGTGGCCGCTGACGAGATCGATCCCCGGTATTTCGATACGCCGTATTATCTGCTGCCTCAGAAAGGTGGTGAGAAGGCGTATGCCCTGCTGCGCGAGGCGCTGGAACGCACCGGAATGGTGGGCGTCGGAAAGCTGACGATGCGGCAGAAGGAGCACCTGGTGGCGGTGCGTCCCGTGGGCGACGCGCTGGTGCTGGAGCTCATGCGGTTCGAACACGAGCTCGTCGAACCGGAGGAACTGCACTTCCCTGACAGCGAGTCGCAGAATCTTCGGCCGCAGGAGCTGGCGATGGCCGAGCAACTCATCGAGAATCTGGCGGAGTCGTTCGACGCATCGAAGTACAAGGATGACTACGAGGAGAAGCTGCAGTCGCTCATCAAGGCCAAGCTGAAGGGCAAGAAGCTTCCCGAAGAGCGCGAGGAGAAAATAGACCGAACCAACGTCATCGATCTCGTGGCGCGGCTGCAGGAGAGCCTCGCGAGCAGCGGAGGTCGAAAGAAGACCGCGAAGAAGAGCGCGGCGCCTGCCCGGAAGAGTGCGGCGAAGAAGTCGCCGGCCGCGAAGTCCTCCGGGAAGACGACGGCGAAGAGTGCGGCGAAGTCGTCCGGCAAGACTGCCAGGAAACGCAAGGCTTCATAAAGGCGGCGCTCGGGGTCAACGCGCTTCTCCGCACCTCCGGTTGGCTTCCCACTCCCGACATAGAATGGATACCCCCGCCGTCCGCGCCCCCGAGTTTCCGGAACCGCTGGACTGGATCCACTCCGATGGCGGGGCGCTGCGCATCGCGGATCTGCGCGGCAGAGTAGTGCTGCTCGACTTCTGGACGTACGGCTGAATCAATTGCATTCACGTACTTCCGCAGTTGCGGGAGCTCGACGAACAGTTCGGCGATCGGATCCAGATCATCGGGGTGCACAGCGGCAAGTTCTCCGCTGAGCGCGTCACCTCACACATTCTGGACGCATCTCTCCGCCTGGATGCCATTCATCCGACGGTCAACGATCGCCAGTTCCGGGTCTGGCGCAGCTACGCCGTGCAGGCGTGGCCCACGCTGGCGGTGATTTCCACCACGGGGAAAGTGGTGGGCATGCAGGCTGGAGAGTTCACGGCGGATCGGATCGCCGGGTTTATCCAGCAGCAGCTCGACGCGCCCGCCGCTGATCGGGCAACGGCACCGCCAGTGGCCGCGTCCGAATCCTCGCAGAAGTCGTCGCTTCGCTATCCCGGCAAGGTGGCGATTGACGGCAATCGCATGGCCATCGCTGATAGCGGCCATCACCGCATTCTCATCGGCATGCTCAACGACGCAGGCAGTCGGCTGCGCATCACGCAGATTGTGGGCGGCGCCGAGGGATATGCCGACGGAGCGTCGCCACGCTTCACGAATCCGCAGGGTCTCTGCTTTCGGGGCGACGAGCTGCTGTGCTGCGATGCAGGCTCTCACACTGTGCGCTCCATCGATGTGCCGACTGGCCACAGCCGCACGATTGCGGGAACTGGTGTGCAGCGCCGAAGCGATGCCGACGCGCGGCAGGGAGCCATCACGTCGCCCTGGGACATCGTTGCCGTTGGCGACGCTCTCTATGTCGCCGCGGCAGGGCGACACCACATCCTCCGCATCGGCGCCGACGGCGCAGTGACCGACTTCGCGGGCAGTGGTGCAGAGGAGTTGCATGACGCGTCACTGCGCGAGGCGGCCTTTGCGCAACCGATGGGACTCTGCGCTCATGATGACGTGCTCTACGTCGCCGACAGTGAATCGAGTGCCATTCGCATCCTGCGCCACGACGGCACAGGCGACGTGAGCACGCTTGTGGGAACCGGTCTCTTCGACTTCGGCGACACGGATGGTGCAGGTGATGCCGTGCGACTGCAGCATCCGCAGGGCGTCGCCTCGGATCAGCCGGGACACGTGTTGATCGCGGATTCCTACAACGGTGCGCTCAAGTGGCTGGACGTTGGCACTCGCGAGGTGCGTACATGGTGCGACGGATTCGGCGAGCCCGGAGGCGTGGCGCTTACCCCCGATGCCGCCTGGGTGGCCGACACCAATCGCCACCGCATCGCCCGCGTCAACCGGACTACTGGCGTGACTACCGACGTGGAGATCGTCTGGTAATCACGTGGGCGTCGCCCACGCGCCGAGGTTGTCATGCAGGTGTGCTGACTGTCGCATGCCGGCCAGCGTCGTCGTGACATGGGGAAGGGCGCTGGTGAAGCGCAGCGCGCGCTGCGCGTCAGTGGTGCACTCCGGAAACAACTCGCGGAGCTGATCGGGAAGTCCGGTGGTCAGGCGCCCCTGCATCAGCGGCGCGCTCGCGACCACGCCGATCCCCAACGCGTCGGCAGCCTCGAGCAGCGGAACCGTTCGTCGACCGAGCGCCTGGGTGGCCAGACGGGCGGCTTCTGGCATCGCGAGGTTGATCGGAAGCTGTACCGCACGGAAGTGATGCGCCGCTCCGCCGATATCCCGGGCGATGCCCACCAGCTCCGTCAGCGACAGATGTTGCCGATGGTCAGGCGGCACGCGGAGGCCAGTCCAGGTGGCGCAGCCATACCCGCCGATCACACCCGCCTCCGCGCGTTCCTCGAGCAGCTCGAATGCCGACCTGAGCTGCGTGAGCATCTCCTCGCGATCCACCACCAGCAACTGTTCTTCCGGATTGTGCAGATAGTAGATGTCGATCGCGGCCACGCGAAGATTCGACCGGCTCTGCTCCAGCTGGTGCGCAAGGAACGACGTGGCCAGCGAATGACCGCCGCGCGCGATTGCGTCGCGCGGCAGAATGCCCGGCGCCACGAGCTCGTCCTCCAGCCACTGAGCATAAGCCTCCCGCGTGGCGGGCGCCTCTCCATCCAGGGCGACGTATCCGCCCTTGGTGCAGATGACGAGCTCATCGCGCCGTACCACCCCCGCTGCAATGGCCTCCTCGATCGCGTGCCCAAGCGAGCGCTCTGAGCGCTGGCACCGGTAGTTGCTCGCCGTGTCGAAGAGATTCACGCCAGATTCCAGGGCGTCCCGCGCGACGGTCTCGTAGCGCCGATCCTCCTCGTCCGTGCAATCGCCCAGGTAGCTTCCCATCCCCAGCGCGCTTACCTCCAGCTCCCTCGGCATGGTGCGCTCGAACCCGGCGCCCATGGTGCGACGACCGGCGTACCGGCTGGTCCCCTCTGGGCTCGCCAGCGGCGTCTCTCGGCGATCACTCAGTGGCGAGGTGACAGGCGTGTGGGCGGTGATATCGACGGCTGATCGCTGCATGGCGGGACGGTATCCCTCACGGCGCGCGGTGGCAAGGGAGGTTCGGCATCGGCATTGCGGAACCAGAGGGGCATCGGTGGCGGCCCGCGTGGGATCGCGGCCATCACAGCCTGTTTCTCCAGCACTGGACGCCCTTCGTGACCCGATTCCTTTCTCTGGCGAGTGCCGCCCTGCTCGCGGGCTGCGCCTCAGCGCAGCCGCAGATCATGATGCCCGTGCCAGTCGATACGGTGCGCATCACCGCCCCCGTGGCAGTCGTGGCGCCTGCCACCTCCATCCGCACCACGGCAGACGATCCGATCATGCGGATCGATCGCATGGAGTGGCCCGGCCCCAACCGCATGCGGTCTGCGAACGGATCACCCGGCCCCGACTACTGGCAGCAGCGCGCCGACTATACCCTGGCCGTCACCCTCGATACCACGCATCAGAGCGTGAGCGGTTCGGTCTCGATCCGCTACACCAACAACTCGCCGGACACGCTGCGGTTCGTCTGGCTGCAGCTCGATCAGAATCTCTATCGCGCCGGCAGCAAGGGCTCTGCGCTCTTTCCCGCCGATTCGCGCTGGGGCGTGCGGGGCTTCCAGGGTGGGTACGACCTGAGCGGCGTCATGGTGAACGGACGTGCGGCCACCGTCCACGTTGACGATACGATGGGTCGCATTGATCTCGACCAGCCCATCGCACCGCGCGGCGGCATGGTGACCATCGCGATGAACTACACCTTCCGCGTGCCCGAACACGGCTCCGATCGCATGGGACGGGACGGCAAACTCTACGAGATCGCGCAGTGGTATCCGCGCATGGCCGTCTTCGACGACATCCGCGGGTGGAACACGGATCCCTACTTCGGGCAGGGCGAGTTCTATCTGGAATACGGCGATATCGACTTCGCCGTGACCGCCCCGGCGGGCTATACGATTGCCGCGAGCGGCGTCCTTCAGAATCCGGCCGACGTACTCACCTCCTCGCAGCGGGAACGCCTCGCGCGGGCCGCGACGTCAGCCGCCGTGGTGCCCATCATCACGAACGGTGAAGCGCGGGCGGTGACCACGCCGGGAATGAAGACGTGGCGCTTCCGGGCGCAGCACGTGCGCGACGTGGCGTGGGCCGGCGCACCGGACTTTCGCTGGGATGCGGTGAACGCCGATGGCGTGCTGGCGCAGTCGTACTATCAGATCGCCAAGGCGGGGAGTGCCTGGGAGCAGGGCGCCGAGCAGACGGCGTGGTCCATTCGCAACTACTCGGGGCTCTTCTTCAAGTACCCCTATCCGCAGGCCACCTCCGTGGCCGGCCCGGTGGGCGGCATGGAGTATCCCATGTTCGTGATGGTGCACTACGGAAGTCCGCTGGACGACGCCAAGTCCATCTTCGGCACGGTGAACCACGAGCACGGACACGAGTGGTTCCCGATGATCGTGGGCTCCAACGAACGCCGGTATGCATGGATGGACGAAGGCTTCAACACCTACATCAACGCCTTTGCCAACGAGCGCCGGTATGCGGGCACCAATTCCTTCCCCTTCTATGTCTCCAACTGGAAGGCCGCGGTGGACGGCGGGTATGACACCCCGCTCATGACCCCGCCCGACCGCATCGATGCGCGCGCGCTCGGTGCGATCGGATATCGGAAGCCGGCCGCGGTGCTGCTCGCGCTGCGCGACAATGTCGTTGGGCGCGATGCGTTCGATCTGGCCTTCCGCGAGTACATCAGACGCTGGGCGTTCAAGCATCCATCGCCGGCGGATTTCTTCCGCACCGTGGAGAATGTCTCCGGCATGGACCTCGGCTGGTACTGGCGTGCCTTCTTCTACGGCACCGACGTGCTGGACATCGGCGTGGACAACGTCACGATGCGACAGCAGGAGGGTCAGAACTACGCCGTGATCGCGTTGCGCCGGAATACCAGTGTCCCCTTTCCCGTGCGCATGCGACTGCGCTTTCAGGATGGCACAACGCAGGATGTGACATTGCCGGTGGAGATCTGGTCGCGCGGCACGCAGTACGAGTCCGTGCTGGCAGTGAAGGGCCCGGTCGCCGGTGTGCGTCTCTGGCCAGACGGCGTGGTGCCCGACTGGAACTCGGCGAACGACACCTGGGGCTCCGCACCGCAAGGCGCGATGCTCACCACTCCGTCGAGCGTCGGCGGACTCAGCGGCGAGGTGGGTGGCAAGCCCGCTCCCTGAGTCGGTTTCAGACGACTATCTTTCCTGGCTGGCGGCGGGCGTCCTCTGGACGTCCGCCGCGATGCGTCCCGCGGCCGCTGGTCGTACGTCGTTCCCTGGATCTGGAGACTCGTTGATGCCGGAATTCGGCGCCTGGGCTGAGCGGTGGTGGATGCCGCTCGTGTTCATCGTGGTTGCGGGCCACATCACCAACGTGTGCGTCACGCTCTTTCTGCATCGGGCCCAGACGCATCGCGGGGTACGGCTGCACGCCATTGCCGCCACTCCCATGCGGATGTGGCTCTGGCTCACCACGGCCATCGTGACGAAGGAGTGGGTGGCCTGCCACCGGAAGCACCACGCGTTCGCCGACCGCGAGGGCGATCCGCACAGCCCCGTGGTTGAGGGACTGCGCGAGATCATGCTCAAGGGGGCGTTCTACTATCGCAAGGCCGTGCGTCAGCCCGGGATGCTCGACAAGTATGGCAAGGGAACGCCCAACGACTGGCTCGAGCGGCACCTGCTCACGCCGCTGAACTGGCTCGGCATCCTCTTTCTGCTGGTGATCGACGTCTACCTCTTCGGCTTCTTCGTGGGTCCCGCTGTGTGGGGCGTCCAGATGCTCTGGATTCCGCTGTGGGCCGCCGGCGTAATCAACGGCATCGGCCACGCGCTGGGCTATCGCAACTTCGAGGTGAAGGACGAGAGCCGAAACATTTCCCCCATTGCCATCTGGCTCGGCGGTGAGGAACTCCACAACAACCATCACGCCGACCCCAAGAGCGCCAAGTTCAAGGCGCGCTGGTTCGAGTTCGATATTGGCTGGATGTACATTCGCGCGTTGAAGCTGCTTGGCCTTGCCCGCATCGAGTACGCGCGCAACTACGGCTCTGCCGCAAAGCGTCACGACGAACTGGCGGTCGAGGCGGCGTAGTCGTCAGCGCCCGCCTGCGGGCACCCCGCGGCACCGTATTCAGGGGCATCCCGCCGGCGGGGTGCCCCTGTTGTCATTGCCGCAGCGGGGTGCGCAGCGGTCTGGTGTACTTTTCGCACACTGTCCCACTACACACGAGGTCTGCATGCCTGTCACCGTCACCTGCAGCCGCTGCGGCGAAACCCGCGCCGGCTTTGAACGCCCTCCCTTTCCCGGGCCCATTGGCGCCCGGGTGGTGGAATCCATCTGCACGGAGTGCTGGGGCCTCTGGCTCAAACAGCAGACCATGCTGATCAACCACTACGGGCTCAACGTGATGGATCCGCAGGCGCGCAGCTTCCTCACCAAGAACATGGAAGCATTCCTCTTTCGGCAAGGTGGCGAGGAAGGCGTGGATACCTCCAAACAAGGGACGATCACATGGTGACCGCTCGCACGCTCCGGCAGGCTACGGCTGTTCTCTCCATCGGCGCGCTGGTCGCCGGTTGCGCATCCGGACCCTCCGTCGCCACCACATCGTCGCCGGTGTCGAGCTCCACGATGCCCGCAGCATCGTCCGGCTCGATGCTCACCAGCGCCCAGTGGGCAGATTCGGTCCTGGCCACCCTCTCGGTGCGCGACAGGGCAGCCCAGATGGTCTGGCCGTGGATGCTCGCCGATTACACAGCGGCGGATGATCCCGCCTACCGGCGCATCGAGCGGCTGGTGCAGGAGCAGCACCTCGGTGGGCTGATCATCTCCGTGGGCTCGCCCACCGAGATGGCCAACAAGCTGAACGCGCTGCAGGCGGCGAGTCGTGTGCCTCTGCTGATTGGTGCCGATCTCGAAACCGGCGCCGCCTTTCGCGCCCGGGGTGGCTACTTCCTGCCCAATGGGATCGACCTGGGCGGCGCCACGATGTTCCCCTACGAGATGGGTATCGGCGCCTCGCGGGATTCGGCACTCGCGTACCAGATGGGCCGCGTCACGGCGCTCGAGGGTCGCGCGCTCGGCATCCACATGGCCTTCGCGCCCGTGGTCGACGTCAACAACAATCCGAAGAATCCGGTCATCTCCATCCGATCGTTCGGCGAGAACCCGCAGCTCGTCGCCGGTCTGGGCGCTGCCCTCGTCCGGGGCATCCAGGAGAATGGGATGCTGGCCACCGCGAAGCACTTTCCCGGACATGGCGACACCGAGCAGAACTCGCATCTCGAGCTCGCGCGCGTGGACGCATCGCGAGCGCATCTGGACAGTGTGGAACTGGTCCCCTTCCGCGCTGCCGTGAACGCGGGCGTGCGTGGTGTGATGACCTTCCATGGCTACCTGCCAGCGCTCGACACCGCGCACGTTGCCGCCACGCTGAATCCGCGGATCATGACGGATCTGCTGCGCGGCGACCTGGGCTTTACCGGTATCGTGGTCACCGATGCACTGGACATGAACGGCGCCCTCGGCACGATGACGATGGCCGAGGTGACGCAGCGTGCCGTGATCGCGGGAGCCGATGTGCTGTTGATGCCCACTGACAATGTGGTGGCCATCAATGCCGTTGTGGACGGCGTGGCCGCGGGCCGCTTTCCCCAGTCGCGCATCGACGCGTCAGTGCGCCGCCTGCTCATGGCCAAGCACGATATGGGGCTCCAGCGCCAGCGGTTCGTGGATGTACAGGCCATGCGGCGCGTGGTGGGCGATAGCGCGAACATGGCCGCTGCCCGCCTCGCAGCGGAGCGCGCAATCACGATCGTGAAGGACTCGCTGAACCTGTTGCCGCTCGGCCGCATGCCGCGTTCCTCGCGCATCGTGAGCCTCACCATCGCCCCCCGCGTCGACCTCGGCGCCGGTTCCACATTCAACGCGGAACTGGCGCGCGTCTTCCCTTCGCTGCGCACACTCACGCTGTCGCCCGAGGCGGTCTACGGTGCGCAGGCCACTGTCGCCGGCGCCGGTGCCGGCGCGGCTGTGGCGGGTGGCACCTACGTGGCGTCCGCGCAGCCTGCACTCTTCCCCGCCTCGGTGGAGAACGCGCTACGAGCCTCGCAGGGTGCCGACCTCGTGATCGTCTCGTCGTACTTCGGCGCCAGTTCATCGACGGCGTCGCTCGCGGCACCCGTCGGCATGTCGGCGCTCATCGACAGCCTGCAGCGGCGCGGCACCCGCGTGGTGCTCGCATCGTTCAGCAATCCGTACATCGCGCAGGAGCTGCCGCGCACGCCGGCCTATGTGATCGCGTGGGGCGGCTTCTCCGTTTCGCAGCGCGCCGCCGCACGCGGCATGCTCGGCCTGGCCCCCGTGACCGGCCTGCTCCCCATCACCATTCCCGGCATTGCCGGCTACGGCACCGGCGTCCGTCGCTCCACGGTCGCCCTCCCCGCGGCGACGCCCGTTCCCTAAGTCGCGTCACGGTGGACGGTTACACCCCACCAACGCGCCGCCGCATGCTCCTGTGCGACGGCGCGACGCGCATCGTGTGATCTCTCTGCCAGATCGTCAGGTTGACGTTGTCGACGGGCAGCCGTATATCGTCCTGAGCCGAGGTGCCGGACGCGGTCGGTCTTGACATTAGTTGCGAAATGCTACTAATTCTCGGGACGCCATGCGAGACCGCTCCACACCATCGACGAAGTCCACCGCACGACGCACGACGCTAGCTGTCGATGTCGTTGTCCTGGCCCCCCTCAGCAACGCCCTCGGCGCCCTCCTCGTTCGGACTCCGCCCTCGGCGCGCGAGCGCTGGTCGCTGCCGTGGGATGGGCCGCGGGCGGACGAGGATCTCGAATCCACCGCCGCCCGCATCGCCGGCGCCGCGCTCGGAATGGAGCCCGCGTACTACGAGCAGATCGGCGCCTTCACCGATGGACGTCGGCATCCAGGCGAAGCCGATACCTCCATTGGCATCGTGGCGCTGTCGTCGGGCGCTGCGACGTCGCTTGCGAAGGGCGCCGAGTGGTTCCCGGTGGACGCGATGCCGGCATTGTCACCCCGGCATCGCGCCGTGCTGGATCGTGCGGCTGACGTGGTGCGACAGCGCATCGACCAGTCGCCGCTGGCCTTCCGGCTGCTGCCGGAAGCCTTCACGCTGAGCGAGTTGCAGTCGGTCTACGAGACCATTCTCGGGCGCCCGCTGCACAAGGCCAGCTTCCGGCGCGCATTGCAGGCCAGCTACCTCGTGGAACCCACCGACGAATGGCGCAGCGAGGGCCGCGGGCGGCCCGCCCAGCTCTTCCGCTATGCCCCGAAGAAACGCCGGGGCCTCCGCCGGGGCGTGCGCTTCGACCTCTTCGACGCACGCTAGCAGTTAAATGCTCGGCCGACTAGCGGCCGGGTGGTTCGCGGCCGCGATCCGAGCGAGTCAATTGAGTAGAGAAGCTCTTTGAAACCCCGTCGACCAGGATGGTCGTGGAGCTAGGATGCGGCGGCTCAAATGTAGTGTTGTGCAGCAGAACTTAGCGTACATATTGACGACGGGGGTGACATCTTACCGGCCGTGCCGCTTCCTATCCGAGTGAAGACGCTGCGGCGGGGCGATCGGACACTCCTCGAGCAGGAGGTCCGACCTGGCGCAACACCGTTCCAGCTGGTCGAGAGGTCGGGCTCTTTCCGGTCTCAGTCTGGCTCACCCGTGCCGCATCCCGCTCCTGCTGCGGCGCACCGCCTCCCGCTAGAGATTCGCACTAAGGAACCGCCGTGTGTCGACCCGCTCATTCCGCTTGGCCACCGAACACCGCTCCCGATAATAGCAGGATTATGGAGGTGCCCATCAAATCGGGTCAACTCCAAACCTCCACTGCCGGGACCTGTTGACAACTATGGATCCTGACGCCACTGTTGCGATCACTGGTGTGTTCGTCTCATCGAACACCCCTCATTTGGCCCGTTGCTCGCACATCGGCGAGGTGCGGTCGATGGGGAACGGCGGGACTGCTCTACGGAAGGGACTCTTGATACACCCGGTAATGCGCATCGCAGTCGCATCACTGCTTCTGGTTGCAGGATGTCGTGGATCGGAGCATCCAATGGAGCCCAAGCTCGATCTACCTGAGATGCCGCGTTTTGATAGCAATTTCGACTGCCAGATGAGCCCAGAGAGATGCGGCGTCATACAACGAGGCATCGACGCCATGAAAATGCACGCCAACCCGCAATGCAAACTCTTGGGTGATCGTGCGCAGGATCGCTACGATGCCGCGAGCGGCGAGGGGTTTCGCGACCAGTCGCCATGGAACGGTCTCCAGATGAGCGTGTTCACGACCCCGCGCGATGGGTACACGAACGTGCACCCACAATTTTGGAATAACGAGTTCATCAACTCAGACCAAGCTACGGGCGCGCTGCTAGCTCACGAGGAGATGCATCACCAAGGAGGCGACGAAGCCGAGGCGGTGAAGGCGCAAGATGCTTGTCTAAACTCGCAAGCCTAAGGAGGCTTCCCAATGATGTACAGTAATTCCCGGTGGCGCCTCTACCTGTGCACAGGTGTCGCACTTGTGGCAACATCGGTACAAGCGCAATCACCCCAACGCTCGCCGAAGGAAATCGGTCAGATAGTCAACGCGGCTTTGCAAGCAGTCATTCCGCCAGAGCAGCGACTCACGAGCCATACCGTAGCGGAGCGTGGGATCCGTTTTGATTACGAGCGAACAATGGCCGCGTTTGGCCATGCGGATGACGCAGACGCTCGTGCGAGTCTTGGCCTGACGCGCGCTGTCACCGCAGGCGCGGATTCGCTGCTCGTAGACTGCGATCAGCGGGGAACGAAGAAGTGTTCGCGATTGGGCCGGTCCGCTTACGTGTATGTGGAGCCAATCTCCGTGGCGAGATCCGAAGCTGCCGTGTGGGTTCACGTGGTGTGGGCCACCACCCCATCAATGCGGACGTATAGATCCGCATCATCGACGGAAGTCATCCTCTCACGATCCGGTTCGGGACCTTGGACGTTTGTTAAGACCGGTAGACGCGTGATCTCCTAGT
>JBBSVF010000068.1:0-12368 GCA_038233745.1 Gemmatimonadales bacterium | reverse complement strand
GGGGTGAGCATCACCATCGGCGGCGAGCACGGTGATCCGCGCCTGGCGCAATTCACGCTCGTCACCGCGGAATATCATGTCGGAGCGCTCGCCGGCGTGATCGGCGTGATCGGCCCCACCCGGATGCCGTACGAGAAGGTGATCGCGCTCGTGCGTCATACGTCCACCCTGTTGAGCGAGCTGCTCTGAACCTCTTCCCGCTCGTGGAAGATTCGTGGTCCCACCTCACTGACATGTCAGACTACTACAACACACTCGGCGTGGATCGCACAGTCGCCGATGACGATATCAAGAAGGCCTACCGCAAACTGGCGATGGCCTACCACCCGGACCGTAACGGCGGCTCGAAGGAAGCCGAGGAGAAGTTCAAGGAGATCACCGAGGCGTACGATGTGCTGCGTGACCCTCAGAAGCGGTCGGTCTACGATCGTTACGGGGAGGCGGGGCTGCGTGGCGGCGGTGGTGGTGGCTTTCATCACGTGGACCTGAGCGAGGCGCTCGGGATCTTCATGCGCGACTTCGGCGGATTCTCTGGGCTGGACGACCTGTTCGGCGGGCGCGGACAGGGAGGCAGCAATCCGCGCTCCGGCGCCGACGTGAAGATCACGCTACAACTCACGCTGGCCGAGGTTGCCGCCGGCGTTGACAAGGAAGTGCGGCTCCGGGTACTCGACGCCTGCGAGCACTGCGCGGGCAGTGGCGCGGAACCAGGCACGAAGGTGAAGGTGTGCCAGACGTGCGCGGGACAGGGCGAAGTGCGTCGCGCGCAACGGTCATTCTTTGGTCAGTTCGTGACGGTGGCACCGTGCCCCACATGCAAGGGAGAGGGGCAGATCGTGGAATCGCCCTGCCGTATCTGCCGGGGTGAAGGCCGCATGCGCGGCGATCGCACCATCACGGTGTCGGTGCCCGCGGGGGTGGCGACGGGGCAGTACATGACGCTGCGCGGCGTGGGGAATGCCGGAGCGCGCAATGGCGAGCGCGGCGATGTGCACGTGGTATTCGAAGTGGCGGACGACCCGCGATTCGAGCGCGACGGCGAAGATCTCTACACCGAGGTGCTGGCCACATATCCGCAGCTCGTCCTCGGTGCGGTACTCGACGTGCCGACGGTCACGGCGTCCATGGCCCTGAGTATTCCGGCAGCCACCCAGAGCGGGCAGGTGTTTCATCTGCGTGGCCGCGGCCTCGCTCGGGTAAACGGCAGCGGAACCGGAGATCTGCATGTGCGCGTGCAGCTCTGGACACCCGAGCGCGTCACGGCTGAGGAGCGGGCACTCCTCGAGCAGCTCGCGTTGGTGCAGGCGGCGGTGCCAACGGAGCGCGACAAGGGCTTCTGGGCGCGAATGAAGGAAGCGCTGCGCGCATGAACTGGCTGTCGGTTCGCGTAACGCCAGGTGAAGACGCCGCACCCGCGCTGGCGGCTCTCTTCGCCTGCGGGTCGGAGGGTGTGCACGAGAAGGACGGACAACTCCTGACGCACTTTCCCGAGTCCACTGACATTGCTTTGCTGGAACGTGCCATCTGCGACGCCGATGGCGGGGCGCATGTGTCATGTGAGCTGGTATCCGCAGTGGACTGGGCCGAGGAATGGAAGAAGGGCGTGAGCGCGCACGATCTCGGGGCGTTGTCCATCGTGCCGCCGTGGCTCGCCGACGGGCGCGATCCCGCATGTACGGTGGTGATCGAGCCGGAGATGGCTTTCGGCACCGGCGAGCACCAGACGACGCGCGGAGTCGTCCGACTATTGCCGGCGATCATACGTCGCGGTGATCGGGTGGCGGACCTGGGCAGTGGCAGTGCGGTGCTGTCGATTGCGGCGGTGAAGCTGGGGGCGGCGCACGCGACGGCAATCGAGCTCGATCACGACTCCATCGCGAACGCCGAGGAGAATGTCATACGCAATGGAGTGAACGGCGCGGTGACGGTCATCGAGGGTGATGCGGCGATTCTCCTTCCCTTCATTGCGCCCGTACGCGTGATTCTCGCGAACATCATCTCGTCTGTGTTGCTCGAGTTGCTGCCCCTGATCACCGAGTCACTGGATCATGACGGCGCCGTTGTGCTCAGCGGCATCCTGCTGGACGAGCGCCAGGCGATGAGTGACGCACTCGACGCGGCCGGGTGGACCATCAGGGCGGAGGACGCCGAGGGACTCTGGTGGAGCGCGCACATCGCGCGGCGGTGACCGCCACCTTCTTTGCGCCCGGCGACTGGGCCGAAACAGTGCAGCTCACGGAGGCGGCGCGACATCATGCGGCAGTGCGACGTCTCGATGTGGGGACGGTGGTGCGCATGACCGATGGCGTGGGCGCCAGTGCAATGGGGACACTCCAGCGTATGGACAAGCGCATTGCCGAGGTGGTGATCGAGGACGGAACGCGAGAACACGTGCCCGCGCCCTCGCCACTGACACTGCTCGCGCCCTCGGGCGACCGGGATCGCATGCTCTGGCTCGCGGAGAAATGCGTCGAGCTCGGGATCACCCGGTGGATCACGGCGGTATGGGATCGCTCGAACAGCGTGGCCAACCGGGGAACCGGCGAGCCGTTTCATCAGAAGCTTCGCGCGCGGATGATCGGCGCCCTGGAGCAGTCGGGTGGATCGTGGCTGCCTGTGGTCGCGCCGGAGCGGCCCGCCGAGGAACTGTTGCTCGCGGATTGGAAGGGCTCCACTCGGCTGCTGCTGGATGCCGAAGGCGTCGGACCAGTGAGCATCGGCGGAAGAGATGCACTGGTGGTAGCGCTGGGCCCGGAGGGCGGGATCACGCCAGCGGAGCGCGAACTCGCACTCCACGAAGGGTGGACTCCGCTCGCGCTCTCGAACTCGACGCTGCGTTTCGAAACCGCGGGGATCGCCGCCGTGGCGATCCTCCGTTCACATCACATGGAGCGTTCGTGATGGCTGACTGTCTCTTCTGTCGTATCGTGCGTGGCGAGATTCCGGCGACGCTCGTCCATGAGAACGAGAGCGTCATCGCCTTTCGGGATCTCGATCCAAAGGCGCCCGTGCACATCCTCGTGATCCCGCGCGAGCACATCGAGTCACTGAATGATGATGCGGTCTCCCCCGCGATGCTGGGGGCCGTGCTCGCGGGCGTGGCACACGTCGCTCGCCAGGAAGGCGTGTCCGAATCCGGATACCGTACCGTGATCAACACCGGGCGCCGCGCCGGACAAACCGTGTTTCACCTGCACGCGCACCTGCTGGCCGGTCGTGCGTTCGACTGGCCACCTGGCTGACCTCCCTCGGGAGCGTCACTGGACGCACCCGGTAGATTGCGAATGTCTCCCGAACCTCGGCCCGAACGACACATGTCACTCTTCGATACGCTGCAGAGCGATCTCAATGCCGCGCGGAAAGCACAGGACAAGGCGCGTGTGCTGGTGATCGGCACCATCTTTTCCGACGCGAAGAACCGGAAGATCGAGCTTCGCCGCGATCTCACGGACGACGAGGTCGTCGATGTGTTGCGAAAGGGCATCAAGCGGCGGCGGGAATCCATCGAGATGTATACGGGCAAGCGCGACGACCTGGCCTCGAAGGAGCGTACGGAGGTGGAGATTCTGGAGACCTATCTCCCCGCCGCCGTGCCCGATGAGGAACTGCGTGCAGCGGTCCGCGCCGCGATGGCGGGCGGGGCCACGCAAATCGGCGCGATCATGGGACGCGTGCTCCCGCAGTTCAAGGGACGCGCGGAAGGCAGCGCGATCAATGCGATCGCTCGCGAGGAGCTTGCCCGGGAGGGATGAACGCGCACGCGCTCGGCATTCTCGAGTTTCCCCGACTACTGGACCATGTAGCCGGCGGCGCCATGTCGTCGCCCGGGGCCGATCATGTGCGTGCGCTCAGGCCGTCGCAGGATCTCGAGTGGATGGTAGCCGAGCATCGACGCGTGGAGGCGGTGCGCGCGTTTGTGGGTGCGGAGGGCGGATGGTCCCCGGAGCCGGTGCCCTCGCTCGAGGCGCCCCTTCGGCGCCTTCGGGTGGCAGGAAGCGTCTGGTCGTCGATCGAGCTGCTCGCCGCCGCCGTGCTGCTCCGCTCGTCGCGCCGTACGCGCGACAGTCTGCGAGACGACCGCCGTCCTTCCATTGCCCGCGCAGTGCTCGCGCCATTCGCCAGTGTGCTGCTGGCCGAGAAATCCATCGAGGATCGGCTGGAACGGGCCATCGGCGAGGACGGTGTTGTACGGGATGACGCCTCACCCGAACTGCGCCGCATCCGCCGCGAGCTGCGTGCGTCGCACGGCGAACTGATCAGGATTCTCGAGCGGGCGATGTCGTCACTCGAGACACATCATCGTGCGCCCGACATGTCGGTGACCGTGCGCGAGGGGCGCTACGTGATTCCGGTGCGCCGCGAGGGCGTCCGCAGCGTCGGCGGAATCGTGCATGGTTCGTCCGGTACCGGCGGCACGATGTTCGTGGAACCGCCCGCGGCAGTGGAGTTCGGTAATCGCATTCGCGAGCTGGAAAGCGACGAACAGGAAGAGGTTGAGCGCATCCTCGCGGAGCTCACGGATCTCCTCCGTCCGCACCGCGAGGCGATGTCCGGCGCGCTCGGCGCGCTGACGATGCTGGACAGCCTCTACGCACGCGCGCGTTATGCCATCGCCAGCGTCTGCACGCCTGCCGATCTCGTGCCGGCGCGCGCTGGCTTTTCCATTCGTGATGGACGACACCCCTTGCTCCTGGCCAAGGGCGTGCCAGTAGTGCCGTTCGACCTCCTCCTCGAGTCCGCAGAGCGCACGCTCCTGGTGAGCGGACCGAACACCGGTGGCAAGACAGTGTTGTTGAAGGCCGTGGGGCTCATCGCCGCGATGTCGCAGGCCGGCATTCCGGCGCCGGTGGGAGCGGAAAGTACAATCCCCGTGTTCGACGAGATCCTGGCTGATGTCGGCGACGAGCAGTCGATCGAGGCGAGTCTCTCCACCTTCTCGGCGCACCTGAAGAACCTCTCCGAGATTCTTCGCGTTGCCACCGCCGATTCCCTCGCGCTGATCGACGAACTGGGGTCGGGAACGGATCCGCAGGAGGGAGCGGCGCTCGGTTGGGCCATTCTGGAGACGCTCACCGAGCGTGGCACCACGACGCTCGCCTCAACGCATCTTGGGCAGTTGAAAGAACTCGCTACCCAGGTACCCGCCGTCGTGAATGCATCGCTGCAGTTCGACGCCGTGGAACTGGCGCCAACGTACCGCCTCATCAAGGGAATTCCCGGACGTTCCTACGGGATCAGCATCGCGCGCCGGCTGCAGATGCCCGAGGCGGTGGTGGCGCGCGCCGTGGAGCGTCTGCCGCAGGGAGAACGCGAGATGATCGAACTGCTCGAGCGGCTCGAGCGGCGGGAGGGCGATCTCGCCATGCGCGATCGAGAACTGGCCGAGATGACGGACGATGTCCGCACGCGCCTCGCGACTGTGGCGCGCCGCGAAACCAACGTGCGCGAGCGGGAGCGGCTCGCGGAGAAGGCGAGCCGGCAGGAGGCGCGACGCTATGTGCTGGACGCGCGCGCCGACGTCGAGCGCACCATCGCGGAACTGAAACGTGACGCCAGCGCTGGCTCCGATGCAACACTGGACGAGGCAGGGCGTGAGGCGCGCAGGAAGGTAGAGGCACTCGCGCTGCGGCAGGCGGCCGTGCTGGATCGCCTGGATACCGAAGAACGAGCCGCGGAGCGCCGGCGCGGCCATCTTCCGCTTTCCGAACGACAGCCGCTGGCGGCGGGTGACCTGGTGGAGGTCGGCACGCTGGCCGGCAAGCTCGGGCGCATCCTCGAAATCCGTGGGCGCGAGGCGCAGATCGTTGTGGGCTCCATGAAACTTACGGTGAAGCTGGTCACGCTCCGCCGAAGCAACGCCGTTCCGGTGGAGACAGCAATGAGCTACCAGGGAGACGCGACCGACGTCCACGTGAAGACAGAGATCAACCTGCTCGGACTCCGCGCCGACGAGGCCGAAGGGATGGTGCTGCAGGCACTGGACAGTGCGATTCGCGCCGATCTCAAATCGCTGCGCATCATCCATGGCAAGGGAACGGGTGCACTGCGGCAGGTGGTGGACGAGATGCTGCGCAAGGACACCCGGGTGCGAGAGTTTCGCATGGGTGCGTGGAATGAGGGCGGTGCCGGCGTCACCATTGCGGAGTTCGCATGATCCCCGACGAGACGATCGAGCGCGTTCGTGAAACCGCCGACATCGTGGGCATCATTGGCGAGTACGTGGAACTGAAGCGGCAGGGCTCGGACTTTCGCGGACCGTGCCCCTTTCATCAGGGCACCCATCGCAACTTCTCCGTGTCCACGAAGAAGGCGATGTACTACTGCTTCGTGTGTCACGAGGGCGGCGACGTCTTCAACTTTCTCACGAAACGCCTGGGGATCGACTGGCCTGCGGCCGTGCGGATCGTCGCCGAGAAATCGGGCATCGAGATTGTGGAGACACGATCCACGCGACCGGACGAGAAGGATCCGCGTGAGCCGCTCTGGGAGCTGAACGCCGCTGCCGCCGAGTATTTCACGCGTATGCTCTGGGACGATCCGCTGGGCGCCGATGCCCGCGCGTATCTGGAGCAGCGCGACGTAACACGCGAGCTCGCCGACCGCACTGCCATCGGTTTTGCCCCGCGTGAGATCGGGCTGATGCGCGCCCACCTTTCCGCACTGGGCTACGACGACTCGCAGATGATCGAGGCGGGGGTGCTCGTGCAGACGGAGGAGCAGTCGGAGCCCCGTCCGCGATTCCGCAATCGCCTGATCTTCCCCATCGCGGATCCATCGTCCCGCATCGTGGGATTCGGCGGCCGGCTCCTCGGACCGGGTGAGCCGAAGTATCTCAACTCGGCTGAGTCTCCGGTGTTCAGCAAGGGGCGGCTGCTGTATGGCCTCAACTGGGCGAAGCAGGGTGCGCGCCGCGAGGAACGCATGCTGGTGGTCGAGGGGTATTTCGATGTCGTCCGTCTCCTCGGCGCCGGGATCGAAAGCGCTGTCGCACCGATGGGCACCGCACTCACCGAGGAGCAGGCGAAGCTCGTGCGGCGGTACGCAGAGCGCGTCTTCCTGCTGTACGACTCGGACAAGGCTGGCCTCAAGGCCACCTTTCGCTCCGGCGATGCCCTGCTCGCGCAGGGCGCGGCGGTACAGGTGGTCACCCTGCCGGATGGCGAGGATCCGGACACGTATGTGCGATCGCATGGGGTAGCCGGGATCGAGGCCGCGCTCACGGCGTCGATGGACCTGTTCGAGCGAAAGATCCAGATCCTCGAGCGCGGCGGATGGTTTTCCGACCTTCGCAAGAAGCGACAGGCACTCGACCATCTCCTGCCCACGCTGCGCGCCACGAGTGATCCGCTCACGCGCGATCTGTATCTCGGTCATGCGGCAGCAGCGTCGGGTGTCACGCGCGCACTCCTCGAGCGCGAATTGGGCGACACGGCATTACGGGGCGCACCGCACGCGATCAGCGAACCGGTCGAGCGGGTTCGACCTCCTGTTCGCGCGCGTCAGGGCGACCGGCGACGCGTTGCTGGCGAGCGGGCCACGGGCGCCGAGCGAGAGCTGATTCGCGTGCTGCTGCATCGCCCGGCATACTTCGAGCAGGTAATCGAGCGCATCGGGAGCGACAGCTTTCGGGATCCGGAGTTCGCGCGCATCTTCGCCACCATGACAGAGCTGGGACCCGAGGCGAGCCCGGACGCCATGGCTGAGCAGCTCGACGGCGACAGCGTCGTGGTGATGCAGACCTTGCTCGAGGAGAACGCTGGCTTCGAGCATGGCGACGAGGCGGTGGCCGGTGCGCTTGCGGCACTGCATGAGCGGAGTCTCACCGAGCGACTGTCGGCCATCGATCGCGAGCTTCCCATCGCGTCAGATGCGCAGAAGGACGAGCTCACTCGGGAGAAGGTGCAGCTCACGGGAGAACTCCGCCGCCTGGGTGGTGGACGCTGGTGGAAGCAGTTCCGATAGCAGTACCTGATTCTTCACTCTTGCCATACACTGACTGATGCATGCTGACCTGCAGGCCCTGCTCGACGTCCAGACGCGGGATCTGGCGATCTTCGATCTCGAGGCACGTCGCCAGTTGCTGGAGCCTCGGCTGGCGGCACTCGAGCGCAAGCGGGCGCAACGCACTGGCGCCCTGGATGCAGCCGTCACCGCTGTGGAGCAGGGCGAGAGCGCTCATCGCGCGGCGCTGCAACAGATGGAGACGCACCGCGCGCTCGTGGAGCGCAGCCAGTCGGCGTACGAGAGCGTCACGACGCCACGCGAAGCCACCGCGGCGATGACGCAGCTGGAACAGACGCGCCGCATGCTCGCCGACAGCGAAGGTGCCGTGACGAACGCCGTGCAGACGCTGGACTCACGCCGGCACGAGGTCGCCGAGCTGGAAGCGTCACTGTCGGCGCTTGAAGCTGAGCAGGGCGAGGCCCGTGCAACGATCGCAGCCGAGCAGGCCGCCATCGACCAGGAAATCGCCGGCGAGCATAGCCAGCGCGCCACGCGCGCGTCCGACGTTCCGGCGAGCATGCTGTCGCTCTACGACCGGGTCACCAGTCGCCGCCGCGCACAGACGCTGTTTCCACTGCGTGGCGTCACATGCAGTTCCTGTGATACCGCTCTCCCCACGCAGCGACGGGTCGCGATGCAGGCGTCGAAGGCCATCGAACTGTGTGAAGGGTGCGGATCGCTGCTGTACGCAGCGGATTGATCCGGTGCGGTCGTTGTAGGGCCGCGTCGCAGGGGGTAGTTTTGCTGGAATGAGCGTGAAGTCCCTGCCGGCGCGTCCTCCGTCGCGCTGGATCCTGCCGGCGCCGCCCGATCGCGCCGTCGTGAGCGCGTTGCAGTCGGCGCTGCTGCTTCCGGAACCCATCTGTCGGCTGCTCGTGCAGCGTGGCTTTTCCCAGGCTGACGCCGCGATCGCGTATCTGCGTCCGCGCATGGAGCATCTGCGTCCCGTAGAGGAACTACGGGATCTCGCGCCAGCGGCGGCGCGCGTGGCGCAGTCGATCCGTGCCGGCGACACCATCCTGGTGCACGGCGACTACGATGTCGACGGAATCTGTTCCACCACGCTGCTCACGCGCGCGCTGCGGGCACTTGGTGCACACGCGATTCCCTTCATTCCTCGCCGGCTGGTGGATGGCTACGACCTGGGCGACGCGGGCGTGCAGGCCGCGCGCGACGCTGGCGCACGCCTGCTGATCACCTGCGATTGCGGGACGAGCGCGGTGGCCGCTATCGAGACGTTGCAGGCGGAGGGCATCGACGTGATCGTGACGGACCATCACCTCCCCGGTGGTCCGTTACCCAACGCCTATGCGGTGGTGAATCCCAATCGCGCGGATTGCACGTCGACGGACAAGGGACTCGCCGGCGTCGGCGTCGCCTTCAAGCTGGCACTTGCCGTCACTCGCGCCATGAATGGCAACGAGAACGTGGTGCTGGCGATGCTCGATCTCGTGGCGCTCGCGACGATCGCGGACATCGCGCCATTGCGCGGGGAAAATCGCGTACTTGCCCGGTATGGCCTGCGCATGATGAACGAGACACGCAATGCGGGACTGCGAGCGCTGGTCCGCTCGTCGTCGCTCGATGACAAACCGCTCAGCGCCGGCCGCGTGGGCTTCATACTCGCGCCACGCCTGAATGCCTCGGGACGGCTGGGACACGCGATGCGCGGTGTGGACCTGCTCTCCGCCACCGACGACCACGAAGCGAACGCGATCGCGCGTGAGCTCGAAGAGCTGAACACGCGGCGGCAGGAGATCGACCGCGCGGTGCTCGAGGAGGCGCGGCGTCGCGCTGCAGCCCTGGATCCCTCGGAGACCTTCGGCATTGTCCTCGCTGACGAGCGCTGGCATCCCGGCGTGATCGGCATCGTGGCCTCGCGTATCGTGGAGGAGTTCGCCCGTCCCACGATCCTCATCGGCGAGGGGGGCAAGGGCTCGGGGCGTTCGATTCCGCGATTCGATCTGCATGCCGGCATCGCACGGTGCCGGCACCTGCTGCTGCGCTTCGGTGGCCATCGCAGCGCGGCCGGCGTCACGCTGGAGCCCGCGCGCATCGAGGAGTTTGCCCGCTGCTTCAACGACTCCGCGCGGTCCGTGCTCACGCCGAACGATCTCGTTCACGAGTTGCGCGTGGACATGGAGGTCACGCTCGAGAGCATTACCCCGGCGTTCGAGGAACTGCTGCGGCATCTCGAACCGTGCGGCATGGGCAATCCGTCTCCCGCACTCGTCTCCCGCGGCGTGAGATTATCGGCTCCGCCACGGGCGGTGGGCACTGGCGGACTCAAGCTCCAGCTTGCGATGCCTGCGGGCGAACCGCTCGAGGCCATCGGCTGGACCCTCGGCGGGCGTATCCGGGAGCTGGATGTGCACACACCCATCGACATCGTGTATCGGCTGGAGCGCGATGAGTATCGCGGCGTGTCCCGATTGCAGGCGCGGCTCGTGGACTTCCGCGTGAGCGCGTGAGGATTGTTGCGGGCCAGTGGCGCGGACGCCGCCTGGTGGCGCCGCGAGGCGACCTGGTGCGTCCCACCGCCGACCGCGTGCGCGAGGCGTGGATGAGCATCGTCAGTCCGCTGCTGCCGGGAGCGCGGGTGCTGGATCTCTTCGCAGGGTCGGGCGCGTTGGGACTGGAGGCACTGTCGCGGGGGGCCGCGACTGTGGATTTCGTCGAGCGCGCCCCGCCGAGCATCGAGGCCATCGAATCCAACATCGCCACGCTTGGCGCCACCGCGACTCGCGTGCACCGCCAGGATGCGCAGCGGTTCGCCGACTCGCTCGATGCACATGCGTTCGATGTATCCTTCGCGGATCCGCCCTACGATGGCGGATTTGCCGCCGCACTCGCCGACCGCTGGAGCGTCTGTCCGTTTGCCGATGTGCTTGGAATCGAGCATCGCGCATGGGATCGCCTGGAGGGGGGCGCCGAGACGCGACGGTACGGAAGCACGGCCATCACCTTCTTTCGCCTGCCCTGAGATGCGTTGCGCTTTCGACGGCCAGCGTGGAGGTTTCCCGCGTGCCGAATAGCCGAATCGCCATCTACGCAGGCAGCTTCGATCCGCTCACGCGCGGTCACGAGGATCTCGTGCGCCGCAGCCTGGAGTTCGTGGACACGATCATCGTGGCGGTCGCGAACAACTCTGCGAAGCAGCAGCTCTTCACCATCGAGGAGCGGTGCGCACTCATTCAGGAAGTGCTCGGCGACGAGCCGCGGCTCACGATCCGGTCGTTCGGCGGGTTGCTGGTGGACTTTGCGCACGAGGTGAATGCGAGGCTGCTCATTCGCGGACTGCGCGCCGTGAGCGATTTCGAGTACGAGTATCAGATGGCGCTCATGAACCGGCATCTGTCGCCGAAGCTGGAGACCGTCTTCATGGTGCCGTCGCTGGATACCACCTACATCAGCGCGAGCCAGGTGCGTGAGGTGGCGCGTTACGGAGGGGATGTCACGGGGCTGGTCCATCCGGCCATCGCGGCGGCCCTGCGCGAGCGCATGCAGGAGCGGTGACCTTTCTCGACTCCGTTCGGGAGCGCGCCGCCGCCTCGCGGCGCCGGATCGTGTTTGCGGAAGGCGACGACCCACGGACCATCGCCGCGGCACGTCGGCTCGCCGCGGAGGGCGTCGTGACGCCGATCCTCATCGGGCCGTGCGCGGACTCGATCGAGGGTGTGGAGGTGCACATGCCGGGCGACAACGCCTGTCGCACTCGCACCATGGGCGCGCTGCTCGATGCGCGATCGGCGCGCGGGCTCACGGAAGCGCAGGCGGCCGTGCACGCAGACTCGCGCCTCATGGCGGCGAATGCACTGGTGCGCCTGGGTCTCGCGGATGGCTGCGTGGCGGGCGCCGTGCACGCCACGGGTGACGTGATCCGGGCGGCGCTCTGGCTCCTGGGCCCGGCGCCCGGGGTGCGCACCGTGTCCAGCGCCTTTTACATGGCCGTGGCTCCGTTTCGGGGGACGCACGCGGAGGTGCTCACCTTCACCGACTGTGCGGTGGTCCCGCAGCCCGACGCGAGCCAGCTTGCGGATATCGCGATCGCGGCGGCTGACGACCGCCGCCGCATCGTGGGAGACGAGCCATGCGTCGCCCTGTTGAGCTATTCCACACGCGGGAGTGGCTCAGGGGAAAGCGTGGAGAAGGTGCAGGCGGCCGTGGCGGAGATCCGGCGCCGCAGGCCGGAGCTGACCGTGGACGGAGATTTGCAAGGTGACGCAGCGATCGTCGAGGGAGTGGCGACGCGAAAGGCGCCGGGCAGCTCCGTCGGCGGTCGGGCGAACGTCCTGGTCTTTCCGGACCTGGACGCGGGCAACATCGCCTACAAGCTGGTGCAACGGCTGGCGGCGGCGCAGGCG
>JBBSVF010000067.1:0-12606 GCA_038233745.1 Gemmatimonadales bacterium | reverse complement strand
TGGAAGGACCTGACCGACAGCGTGAACTACATGGCGTCGAATCTCACGAGTCAGGTGCGAAACATTGCCGACGTGACGACTGCCGTGGCACTCGGCGATCTCTCCCGCAAGATCACGGTGGATGCGCGCGGAGAAATCCTGGAGCTGAAGAACACCGTGAACACCATGGTGGAACAGCTCAACGCCTTCGCGAGCGAAGTGACGCGCGTGGCGCGAGAGGTGGGCTCCGAAGGGATCCTGGGCGGCCAGGCGCGCGTGCCGGGTGCAGGCGGCGTGTGGAGGGACCTCACGGACAACGTGAACTTCATGGCCAGCAACCTCACGAGCCAGGTGCGGAACATCGCGCTCGTGACGACGGCGGTGGCCAACGGCGACCTGTCGCAGAAGATCACCGTCGAGGCGCGCGGCGAGATCCTGGAGCTCAAGAACACCGTCAACACGATGGTGGAGAAGCTGCGGGTGTTTGCCGACGAAGTCACGCGAGTGGCGAAGGAAGTGGGCACGGAAGGCAAGCTGGGCGGCCAGGCCGAGGTACCGGGCGTGGCGGGCACATGGAAGGCGCTCACGGACGCCGTGAACGCGATGGCCAACTCCCTCACGGCGCAGGTGCGCAACATCGCCGACGTGGCGACGGCCGTGACAAAGGGCGACCTCACCCGGCAGATCACCGTGGAAGCGCAGGGCGAGCTGGATGAGCTGAAGTCGAACCTCAACCAGATGATCGCGAATCTGAAGGAGACGACGGAGCGCAACCAGGAGCAGGACTGGCTCAAGACGAATCTGGCGAAGTTCAGCCGGATGATGCAGGGCCAGAAGGACCTGGAGAGCGTGTCGCGCCTGATCATGAGCGAACTCACGCCGCTTGTGAGCGCCCATCACGGCGCCTTCTTCATCATGGATCAGGAGGCCGGCACTCCCACGCTGCGGCTCATCGCGAGCTATGCGTACCGCGCCCGGAAGCATGTGGGCAACCGGTTCGCGATCGGCGAGGGACTCGTGGGACAGGCGGCGCTGGAGAAGCAGCCCATCCTGCTGCAGAACGTTCCCGACGACTACATCCAGATCACGAGCGGGCTGGGTGAGGCTCCGCCGCGCAACATCATCGTGCTGCCGGTGCTGTTCGAGGGCGACGTGAAGGCCGTGATCGAGCTCGCGAGCTTCCTGCCTTTCAGTCTGATCCACCAGACGTTCCTCGACCAGCTTGCCGAATCGATCGGCGTGGTGTTGAACATGATCGGGGCGAGCATGCGCACCGAGGAGTTGCTCGAGCAGTCGCAGAAGCTCACGCAGGAACTGCAGAGTCAGTCCAAGGAGCTGCAGTCACAACAGGATGAACTCAAGCGCTCCAACTCGGAGCTTGAGGCGCAGGCCAGGACGCTGCGTCAGTCCGAGGAGCTGCTGAAGGAGCAGCAGGAAGAGCTGCAGCAGGTGAACGAGGAGCTCGAGGAAAAGGCATCGTTGCTGGCCGAGCAGAATCAGAAGGTGGAGCAGAAGAATCGCGAGGTGGAAGCCGCGCGGCTCGCACTGGAGGAGAAGGCCGAACAGCTGGCGCTCAGCTCCAAGTACAAGAGCGAATTCCTGGCGAACATGAGCCACGAGCTGCGCACGCCACTCAACTCCCTGCTTATCCTGGCGAAGCTGCTGGCGGACAACAAGGAGAAGACGCTGTCACCGAAGCAGGTGGAGTTCGCGACCACCATCCATGCCTCGGGCACGGATCTGCTCAACCTCATCAACGACATTCTCGACCTGTCGAAGGTGGAAGCAGGCAAGATGGAGGTGAACATCTCCGAGGTGCCGATGAGCGAGGTCGAGGGCTTCACACGTCGCACCTTCGAGCCGGTGGCGCAGCAGAAGGGCATCACCTTCGGTGTCGAGATCCAGGGCGATGTCCCGGCCACGATCCTGTCCGATGGCCAGCGTCTGCAGCAGGTGCTCAAGAACCTGCTGTCGAACGCCCTGAAGTTCACGGAGAAGGGTGGCGTGACGCTCACCATCCGCAAGGCGGAAACGTCGCTGCGGTTTGCAGGCCGGATCCTCGACCAGGCGGACACGGTGATCGCCTTCGCGGTGACGGACACGGGCATCGGCATCCCCAAGGACAAGCAGCAGCTCATCTTCGAATCGTTCCAGCAGGCGGACGGCACGACGAGCCGGAAGTTCGGCGGCACGGGCCTCGGCCTCACGATCAGCCGCGAGATCGCCCGTCTGCTCGGCGGCGAGATCCGGGTGGACAGTGCGCCGGGTTCCGGGAGCACGTTCACCCTCTTCGTTCCCGAGAAATGGGTGGACGCCGAGGCTGGCAAGGGTGGCGAGAAGGCAGAGGCGTCCAAGGGAGGGCGGCGTCGCACGTACGAGACCTGGTCGAGCACGCCGCCCGCGTCCGGCGCGACAGCGTCCTCTCAGCTCCTGCGCCGCGATTCCGGAAGTGCGGAGGCAGAGGGAGGAACGGCAACGGTCGATCGCGCGAATGACTTTCAGCCGGTGTCGCCCGATTCCCTTCCACGTCCCGACGGCTTCGACGACGATCGCGACACGATCGCTGAGGGGGATCGTGTCCTGCTGATCATCGAGAACGACCCCACCTTCTCGAAGGTGCTGCTCGAGATGGCGAACGAGAAGGGATTCAAGGGCCTGTGCGCACTGGATGGCGAGGCAGGGCTGCAGCTCGCGCATGCACTCGAGCCCGATGCCATCACGCTGGACATCGACATGCCGGGCATGGATGGCTGGGCCGTGCTGGACCGCCTCAAGAATCATCCGGAGACCCGACACATCCCGGTGCACATCATCACGGGCATTCAGGAGCGACAGCAGGGGCTCAAGTCCGGGGCGCTGGCCTACCTGGAAAAGCCCGTCACCAAGGAAGCGCTGGACGAATCGTTTGCACGGATCTCCACGTTCATCGACACCTCGGTGAAGCGCCTGCTGGTGGTGGAGGACGACGAGACGCAGCGCGCGAGCATGATCGAGCTGATCCAGCACGAGGACGTGGAGATCACGGCCGTGGCCAGTGGGGAGGATGCATTGCGCGAGCTGTCCACAGGCCACTTTGACTGCATGGTGCTGGATCTGGGGCTGACGGACATGAACGGATTTCAGCTCCTGGAGACGGTGAAGTCCAATCCGAATCTGCGAGACCTTCCGATCATCATCTACACCGGCAAGGATCTCTCGCAGGCCGAGGAGACGAAGCTCCGGAAGTACGCCGAGACGATCATCGTGAAGGACGTGAAGTCGCCGGAGCGGCTGCTGGACGAGACCGCGCTGTTCCTGCATCGGGTGGAGTCGAAGCTGCCGGAGCAGAAGCGCAAGATGCTGGAGCGGTTGCACAATGCGGACGCGGTATTCGCAGGCAAGCGGGTGCTGATCGTGGATGACGACGTGCGAAACATCTTCTCGCTCACGAGCATGCTCGAGGATCACGGCATGATCGTGGCATTCGCCGAGAACGGAAAGGATGCCATCGTCAAGCTGAATGAGCAGGAGACCTTCGACCTCGTGCTCATGGACATCATGATGCCGGAGATGGACGGCTACGAGACCACGCGAGCCATCCGGGAGATTCCCGACCTGAAGGCGACGCCCATCATTGCGCTCACGGCGAAGGCCATGAAGGGAGACCGCGAGAAGACGATCGCCGCGGGCGCTTCCGACTACATCACGAAACCGGTGGATACGGACCAGCTATTGAGCTTGATGCGTGTATGGCTGTACCGGTGACGAACGGGGACGCCCTTGCCGGGGCCCCGTTCGACTATGACCCCGACCTGGAGAAGCTCGAAATAGAGCTCCTTCTGGAAGGAGTGTTCCGGCATTACGGGTTCGATTTCCGCTCCTACGCATATGCGTCCATCCGGCGCCGGTTGTGGAAGCGGGTGGAGGGGGAGGCGCTGCGCTCGATTTCGGCGCTTCAGGCCCGCATCCTCCACGACACCGAGGCGATGGAGCGCCTGCTGCTCGATCTCTCCGTGAACGTGACGGCGATGTTCCGTGATCCCACGTTTTACCGCGAATTCCGGGAACGAGTGGTGCCGCTGTTGCGCACGTATCCGTTCATCCGGATCTGGCATGCCGGGTGTTCCACGGGGGAGGAGGTGTTCTCGATGGCCATCCTCCTGGAGGAGGAAGGGCTGTATGACCGCGCCCGCCTGTACGCCACCGACATCAACGACGTGGTGCTCCAGCGCGCACGGCAGGGCATCTTTCCGCTCGACCGGATGCAGGAGTACACCGACAACTACCTGAAGGCCGGCGGCACACGCTCTTTCTCGGAGTACTACACCGCCAAGTACGACGGTGCCATCTTCTCGCCCACGCTCACGCGAAACATCGTGTTCTCGCAGCACAACCTCGTGACCGACCGCTCGTTCAGCGAATTTCACGTGATTTTCTGCCGGAATGTGCTGATCTACTTCGACAAGACGCTGCAGAACCGGGTGCACTCGCTGTTCTATGATTCTCTCGTCATGCTCGGAATCATGGTGCTGGGGAGCAAGGAATCGCTGAAGTTCTCGCAGTACGAAGCCTGCTACGAAAAGCTGAGTGGGGCGGAGAAGATCTACCGGAAGGTGAAATGAGCAGTGTGGGGACGGGAGTGGGATATGACGTGACGGTCGTTGGCACGTCGTGGGGTGGGCTCGCGGCGCTGCGCACCCTCGTCGCCGGCCTTCCCGATGACTTCGGCATGGCGCTCGTGCTTGTTCAGCATCGTCACAAGGATTCCGATCATCTGCTCAGGACGCTGCTGCAGGAAAGGACATCGATGCCGGTCTGCGAAGTCGAGGACAAGATGCCGCTCGAGCAGGGACGGGTATATGTTGCGCCTCCCGATTACCATACATTGGTCGAACCCGGGCACTTTTCACTGAGTACCGATGCACCGGTCCGCTATAGCCGCCCCTCCATCGACGTGACATTTCTTTCCGCCGCTGACAGCTACGCACACCGCACAGTCGGCATCGTCCTCACTGGCGCGAACGCCGATGGGAGCGAGGGGCTCCGCCGAATCTCCGATCGCGGTGGCATGGCGCTGATCCAGGATCCGGCGACGGCCGAGAGTCGCACGATGCCGCAGGAGGCGGTGCTGGCAGTGCCGCGGGCGCGCGTCATGCCCCTCGATGAACTCACCGCCTACGTGGGCTCGTTGCCATCGGGCTCTCCCGCGCGGGAGGATTCGTGACCGAGCGTGAGATCGGGACGGCATTGCCAGCCGACGAGTCTGCTCCCTTGCCCGCAGAGAGCCTCGACAACGCGACGCCTGTCGAGATCCTGATCGTCGATGACCGCCCGGAGAATCTCCTGGCACTCGAGGCGATCCTGGAGCCGCTGGGCCAGACCGTGGTGCGCGCCGGCTCGGGCGACGAGGCGCTTCGGAAGCTGCTCTCGCATGACGTTGCCATGATCCTGCTGGATGTCCAGATGCCCGGCATCAACGGCTTCGAGACGGCGAAACTGATCAAGTCGCGCGAGCGCACCAAGTTCATCCCGATCATCTTCCTTACCGCGATCAGCAAGGACGAGGAATACATCTTCGAGGGATATTCGGTGGGTGCGGTGGACTACATGGCCAAGCCCTTCCAGCCGGATATCCTGCGCTCGAAGGTGAGTGTGTTCGTGGATCTGTTCCAGAAGCAGCGCCAGCTGGCCGCGCAACAGCATCTCATCGCCGAGGGCCAACGCCGCGAACTGGAGACGCGGCACATGCGGGAGATCTACGAGTCCGAAGCACGTTTCTCGGAGATCGTGAGCTCCGCCATGGACGCGATCATCGTCTTCGACAGCGCGGGCCGGATATCGCTCTTCAACTCCGCGGCGGAACGGATGTTCGCCGTGGAACCCAGCCAGGCGGTGGGCCAGAACGTCGGCATGTTCTTTCCTGAGTCCATGCGCGCCGCAACCGTGGCGCACATCACCGATCGCGCCGGAGTGGGGAACACCGCGGGCGGCCAAGGCGAGGACGGCGAGGCGGTGCTCTCGCTCGTCGGCGCACGCTCGACCGGCGAGCAATTTCCCATCGAGGCGTCGGCCAGCGCACTCGACATGCATGGCACGCGCACCATCACGCTGATCCTGCGCGACATCTCCGAGCGCAAGCGCGTGGAGGAGGAGGTCCAGGGCCAGGCGACGTCACTCGCGCAGGCGATGCATGAGCTGAAGGGGCTGAATGACGAGCTTGCGGCGCGGCAGGCGGAGCTGGAGCGCGCGATGGCAGCGCGCAGCCGCTTCTACGCCTCCATGAGCCACGAGCTCCGCACGCCGATCAACGCCGTTCTCGGCTACAGCACGCTGATGCTCGAGGGGATCTATGGTCCGCTGAACGAGAAGCAGACGCAAGGTCTCAGTCGCACGCACAAGGCGGCGAAGCATCTGCTGGAGCTCGTGAACGACGTGCTCGACCTGTCGAAGATCGAGGCGGGCAAGATCGACCTGCGACTGCAGCCTGTGGCCTTCCCCGCGCTCATCGAGGACCTGTTCGTCACGGTGAGGCCGCTGGCGGACCAGTTCGGCTCCGAGTTGGCACTGGAGCACGAGGGCGAACCGATGGAGGTGACAAGCGACGGACGGCGCCTCCGTCAGATTCTCCTGAACCTGCTCTCGAATGCCATCAAGTTCGGGCGCGGCAATCCCATTCGCGTGCACTCGAAGGCCACGCCTGAGGGCGGTATCGTGCTCGAGGTGATTGACGAAGGCGAAGGCATCGCCGTGGCTGACCGGGAGAAAATTTTCGACGAGTTCGTTCAGCTCGGGAAGTCCCAGCTCACCGAGGGCACGGGGCTGGGCCTCCCCATCTCGCGGCGGCTGGCGGAAATGCTGCAGGGCGAGCTGGAGATCGACTCGGTGGTGGGCAAAGGCAGTACCTTCCGCCTCACGTTGCCGGCCACCGCCGACACACATCATTCGCGCCACACTCCCAGCGGAACCGTGGTGCCGGAGACGGGCGCCGTCGTCAACTGACGGATTGTCGGGGCGGCTGGCATGCGCCACGTTTCCGTTGCTTCGCAGACCTCCCCATGCCGACCATGTGGTGCCAGAGTGCCGAACAGGCGTAACGCTGCCGCCCCGTCCGACCAGGCCGACAAGAGCACGGTTGTGACAGAGCGCATCGGAACGGGATCCGCCGATCGCCAGGCGGCACTCGCCATCGACGCGCTCGAGGCTGGCGTCGTGTTGTTGAGCCGCGACATGACCGTGACATACGCCAACGCCGTGTGGAACGCCTGGGCGCCGAGTGGCATCGATCCGTCGCGCTCCTTTCGCGACGCGATCGCCCACGATCGATGGGCGGCGATTGCCGAGAGCGTGCGATCCACCCTCAGCGACGGCGTGACGCGCGCGATCAGTCTCTCGCTGCGCTCGTCGCACGCTGACACGCCGGCGCGACGGCTCGTGGGCGTGCTGCGACGGCATGGCGACGGGGTCATGATCGAGGCCCGGCTGCCGGGGGACGACGATGCGATGGCCACGCATGATCTCGCACGCCAGCTCGCGGAAGTCACGGACATGTCGGAGGTGCTCCGCACCCTCTGTGATATCGCCACGCGACAGTGCCACGGCACCGGGGCGGCGGTGCTCAGGGTGCTGGGCCAGGACGGCGAGATCGTGGCCGCGTCCGGGGAGATGCTGCCCGCGCGTGGCCGCTGCTTTGCCCTGCAGGGCTCGATGCTCGCCGACGCCGTTGCGCGCAACGCCATCGTGAGCGAGGCGGACTTCCGCGGCTCCGGGCGACCACTCACGCGAGTGCTCCCGGATCTCCCGCTCGGCCCCGTCGTGGCCGCGCCGCTGCAGGCGCACGGTGAAACCCTCGGTGTACTCGCCATTTCGCGCGGCGAGGATGAGCCCCGCTTCTCGGAGCGTGAGGTGGAGCGCCTGCGCATCCTTGCCGATCACGCCGCTCTCGCGGTGCACAAGTCGCTGCTGCTGCAGCAGGCGCAGAGCGCCGATCGGGCGAAGGGTCGCTTTCTGGCCACCATGAGCCACGAGTTGCGGACGCCTCTTACGGCGCTGGCCGGCTACAACGAGCTGTTGGCCGATCAGGTCGTTGGCCCCCTCTCCAGTTCGCAGCTCGACATTGTGGATCGCATGCGGTCCGTGACGACGCACCTGTCGTCGATGATCGAGGAGATCCTGGCCTTCACGAGCCTGGAGGACGGACACGAGCGGGCGAGACCGTCGGACTTCCTGGCGGAAGATCTGGTGCGAGCGGCCGTAGCGGTGATCGAGCCACTCGCCCTGCAGAAAGGGTTGCCACTCATGGTGTCGCTCCCCGGAGTGTCCATCAGAATGTCGAGCGACATCGACAAGGCGCGCCAGATTCTCGTGAACCTGCTCGGAAACGCGGTGAAGTTCACCGACACCGGAAGTGTCTCCGTGCGGCTGAGCCAGAGTGGCCGCACCATCCGCCTGGATGTGAAGGACTCGGGGGTCGGCATTTCCGATGATGCTCTGAACCGGCTCTTTCGTCCGTTCTCACAGGTGGATACCGGCCTCACCCGGCGACACGGTGGCACCGGGCTGGGGCTGTACATCTCGCGGCGGCTGGCCCGCATGCTCGGCGGGCACATCGAAGTGGAGAGCCGTCCGGGACAGGGCTCCACCTTCAGCGTGCTGCTGCCCGTCGACCTGCCGGGGTGAGGCGAGGCCGCGTGGCCGTGCCCGCTGTCCGAGTGCCGCTCTTCACTGCTAAATTGCGCCGACATGAGCACCTTTCCGCCCACGACCACCGTGTTCAACGACGGGTACATCGCCGAAGCGTACGAAACGTACCGGCGCGACCCGTCCCTGCTCGACGAAAGCTGGCGTCAGTACTTCCGCACTGCGGAGTCGCTGGCGGGGCTCGTTGGTGAACGCGATGGCGTCGTTGACGAGTCGATGCTGCGCAAAGCTGCAGGCGCGGCGGGGCTGGTGGATGCCATCCGGCAGTACGGGCATCTGGCCGTGCAGATCGATCCGCTGGGTGCGCCGCCGCCGGGCGCCGTTGAGCTGACGCCCGCCTTTCACGGCCTGGATGACGCCGATCTCGCAAAGGTGCCTGCGTCGGCGCTCGGATTCAGGGAGGGTACCGCTGCCGACGTGGTCGCGCGAATGCGCGAGGTGTACAGCGGTGCGATCGGTGTGGAGTTCGCGCATCTCGGGAGCGAAGCAGAGCGCGCCTGGTTCCGTCACGCGATGGAAGACGGCGCGATCGTGGCAGCTCTCACCGATGAGGAGAAGCTCGCCGTCCTGCGCCGGCTCACCGAGGTGGACGGTCTCGAGCGTTTCCTTGGCCGCGCGTATCAGGGATTCAAGCGGTTCTCCATCGAGGGAACCGATGCCCTCGTCCCCATGCTGGATGAGGCCATTGCGCGCGGCGCCGCCTCGGGCGCCACGCAGGTGGTGATGGGCATGGCGCACCGCGGACGAATCAACGTCCTGGTGCACGTGCTGGGCATGTCGTACGTGGAGATGTTCGGAGAATTCGACGGCAAGCCCGGCGAGACCAGCGCCGACGCCACCACCGGCGACGTGAAGTACCACCTCGGCTATTACGGCGAGCGGGAGGTGGGAGAGATCACGGTGACGCTCGAGCTGGCCCCCAATCCCAGCCATCTTGAGATCGTGAATCCGGTGATGTCCGGAATGGCGCGCGCGCATCAGCGCACTCCGGAAGGCTCGGACGAGTCGAAAGTGCTGCCCATCTGCATTCATGGTGATGCGGCATTCCCGGGTGAAGGCGTGGTGCCCGAGACCTTCAACCTCTCCCGCCTGCGCGCCTATCGCGTGGGAGGGACGTTGCACCTCATCGTGAACAACCAGGTGGGCTTCACCACCGATCCCATCGACGCGCGTTCCACGCGCTACGCCAGCGATCCGGCAAAGGGATTCGAGGTGCCGGTGATGCATGTGAACGGGGACGACGCGGAAGCTTGTGTCGCGGCGATCCGGCTGGCGGTGGCGTATCGCGACGAATTCGCAAAGGACGTGGTGATCGACCTGGTAGGCTATCGCCGCTGGGGACACAATGAAACGGACGAGCCGCGCTTCACGCAGCCAGAGCTTTACAAGGAAGTCGACTCGCACCCCACGCCGCGGCAGGTCTGGGGCGCGCGCCTCGTGCGCGAGCGCGTGACGACGCAGGAGGCTGTTGACGCACTCGACATCGAGCTGTTCGATCGTCTTGCCGCAGTGCACAAGGCAATGAAGGAGACGCCTGCGTCTGCCGCGTTGACGGAGGCGACGCCGCGAAGCGAGAGTGCCGAGGTGGCGACCGCAGTTGCCGCGGACACGTTGACCACACTCAATACGCAGCTCCTGACCTGGCCCGACGGGTTCACGGCACCGAAGGCTCTCGCGCGCACACTCGAGCGTCGACGCGACGCACTGGGCACCGGGAGGGTGGATTGGGGCCATGCAGAGGCATTGGCGTTCGCGTCGCTGCTGTCCGGCGGCACGGGCATCCGCCTCACAGGACAGGACGTGGAGCGCGGCACCTTCGCGCACCGCAACGCCGTGCTGCACGACGTGAACACAGGTTCCACCTTCACTCCCCTCTCCACGGTCACCGCAGCGGGCGCGCGATTCGAGATCTACAACAGTCCGCTGAGCGAGACGGCGGTGATGGGTTTCGAATACGGGTTCAGCACTGTCGCCACCAGCGAGCTGGTGATGTGGGAGGCGCAGTACGGCGATTTCGTGAATGTCGCGCAGCCCATCATCGATCAGTTCATCTCGTCGGATCGTGCGAAGTGGGGGCAGACGAGCGGACTGGTGCTGCTGTTGCCTCACGGCTACGAGGGGGGCGGACCCGAGCACAGCAGCGCGCGTCTCGAGCGCTTCCTGCAACTCTGCGCCGAGCAGAACATGATCGTGGCGTATCCCAGCACGCCTGCGCAGTACTTCCATGTGCTGCGGCGTCAGGCGCTGGCGGAGGACCGTCGTCCCCTCATCCTGATGCAGCCCAAGAGTCTGCTGCGGCTGCCAGCGGCCATGGTCGGCATGGCCGACCTGACCGAGGGAACTTTCCAGCCGGTGATCGATGATGCAGCGGTGGCCTCGCGACGTGGAGAGGTCCGTCGCCTGGTGCTCTGTACCGCCAAGATGTACTACGATCTGCTGGCCCAGCGCAGTGACTCGGCCGACCTCGCACTCGTGCGCGTCGATGAGCTGTATCCGTGGCCCGGCGAGCGGCTGGCGGCGATCGTCGACAGCTTCCCGGAGCTGGAGGAAGTGGTGTGGGCGCAAGAGGAGCCGAAGAACATGGGAGTGTGGAGCTATGCAGCGCCGCAGCTTCGGGTGGCCACCGGCAACATGCTCACTATCCGCTATGTGGGTCGTCCGGAACGCGCGAGTCCGGCGGAGGGTTACTCGGACGCGCACAAGGCCGAGCAGGCGCGAATCGTCTCCGAGGCGCTCGCGGTTCCCGCACGTCGCAAGACCGCGAAGGCATGACTCTCTTCCCCATCTCATGACGCGATTCACTCGCGCACTGCTGCTCTGTGCTGCACTCGGCGCGCCGCGACTCCTGGGAGCCCAGGAGCGCGGCGCGGTCGCGTTGGGAGAGGCGATCGCCGGCCTGGATGTGACGACGCGCGTATTGGTGATCGGCGCTCACCCGGACGACGAGGATACGCAGCTCATCACCTGGCTGGCGCGCGGCCGGCAGGTGGAGACGGCGTACCTCTCACTCACGCGGGGAGATGGAGGGCAGAATCTCATCGGGAACGAGCTGGGCCCGGTGCTCGGGATGATCCGGACGGAGGAGCTGCTCGCCGCGCGGCGCCTCGATGGCGGGCGGCAGTACTTCACGCGCGCCTATGACTTCGGTTTCTCGAAGACCGCCGAGGAGACGTTCACGCACTGGCCGAAGGATTCCATCCTGCGCGATGTGGTGACAGTGGTTCGCGCCTTTCGGCCGCAGGTGATCGTCGCGGTGTTCAGTGGAACGCCGCGCGACGGGCATGGGCATCATCAGGTATCGGGGATGCTCGCACGCGAGGCATTCGACGCCGCGATGGACACCGTGGCGTGGCCCAGATCGCGAACGAATGGGCTGGGCGCGTGGACGCCGTTGAAGTTCTATCGTGCCGCACGATTCTCGCCCGGCGAGGCGACGCTCACGTTCAACGTGGGTGAGCTGAGTGCGCTCCGGGGGCAGACGTACGCCGAGCTCGCCTCGTTGAGCCGGTCGCAGCATCTGTCGCAGGGGTTCGGCAGTCTGCAGCGGCGCGGTGCGTCCATCGATCAGTTGAAGCTTGAAGTATCGCGAGTCGGCGCGACATCGGTGGCGGAGCGCTCGCCGCTGGACGGGGTGCCGGCGGGGTTCACGCGATTCACGGGGCTGGACGTCGGGGCCGGCACGCGCGCGGCGCTGGATTCGCTGCCAGCGGCCATCGCTTCGGCGCGCGCCGTGGAGAACCTCGCGGAGCCGGCCCCGATGGTGGCCCCACTCGCTCGCGTCGTGCGGCTCGTGCAGTCGGCGCGCGAATCGCTGCGCTGCGGGGGCGCTGCGGCTTCGGGAGACGCGTGGCGGTGCGCACCGGAGTACGGTGACCTCGTGTTGTCGCTCGAAACAGCGCGGCGCCGCGCCACGAGCGCCCTGCTCGCCGCAGCCGGCATTGCCGTGGATGC